>JBIKOG010000231.1:0-12049 GCA_044358225.1 Bryobacteraceae bacterium
CAAGATAAGCACCCAGAACCAACAGCATCAGGCTGGATACTACCTGGTCAATCGCAGTGTCGGACGGCGCCATGCCCGCCATTTTCAAGGCCTGCAGCACGACGGTCGCCGCCGAACTCGTAACGGTCAAATACAACAGATAAAACGAATAGAAGTGCAGGGAAAACACGAGGTGTTCCACCGCGTACCGGCGCAGCCCAAAGCTGAGAATCGCGACGGCCAGGGCAAATACGGGCACCATCAAAATCACCATCGATTTCGCTTGAATCGTTGCCTTGGCGTCAAAAACCGGCCGGTATTCCTTGTACTCTATGCCCCGCGCCGAGAGCTTTTCCTTCACCATGGCGCGCGCCATCTCCTTGTGAGCCGTCCCGGTAAGGTGCACGTCGAGATTCGTCGTCAAGGTGTTCCAGTGGTTCAACGACTGCGTAACAAAGAACAATAAGTTCATCACCAGGAAAAACTGCACGGGCGGCAGGAAGGGCTTCCGGCACCCGCGAGCCCAGTCCGCCGTCAACCGCCCCGGCGCCATCACCAGCGCCTTCAGCGTGCGCAGGATGGCGGTGTCGAAGTGGGAAAACGCTTCGAACGCATGCTCGGCGAAATGCCCCAGCGACAGGGCGTGATGATCGAACTTGCGTTCGCCGCAACTGCCGCAAAACTCCTCGTTAAGCGTTGCGCCGCAGGCCGCGCACGAAGGTGAAGTCGCGTGTTCCATAGTGATCGCTCGAGAGCGTTTCACTATGATACTCTCTACTCCTCCCGCTTCTGAGCGGCCTTCATGTTGTTGAGCCGTATCAACGATGGGGGACACCCGGCCTTCGGCCCGCGGGTGTCCCCGATGCTTCGTGTTAGTCGGCTACGCCGTCTTCGTGGGGATGGAAGTGTTCGAGGATCGCCGTCTTTTCCGGCTTCTTGTAGCGCTCCACTTTGGAGCCGATGGGGCCTTTGGACGTGCGTTCGAGGAGCGTTGAAATCTCGGCGCGGGACATCTTGGTGAATGTCTTGCAGGCGAGGACGTTCTCTTCGAGTTGGGCCACGGTTTCGACGCCGCTGACTAAGGTGTCGATGTCATGCGACCAGGAGTAGCGGAGGCATTCCTGGATCGTTGCCACTTTCTCTTTGGTGATGCCGCCGATGGCGTTGGACTTCATGGCGAGCACGCCGAGGCCCTTCTTGCGAACGGCGGGGAGCACCGATTTGATGAAGCTCAAATAGTGCGGATCGATGAGGTTGACCGGGTGCTGGACGGTTTCCCAGCCGTCGTAACCTTTGAGCAGCGCCTGGTGGACTTCGGGATCGTGGTGGCCGGTGAAGCCGATGTGGCGCACCATGCCCTTTTTCTTGGCTTCGACGAAGGCTTCGAGCGAGCCGCCGGGGGCGAAGATCTTTTCGACCTCGTCCATGCGCGCGACTTCGTGGCAGGCCCAGAGGTCGAGATAGTCGGTGTTCATGCGCTTGAGCGTCAGCTCCAGTTGTTCCATGGCCGACTTCTTGTCGCGGAGTTGGGCCTTGGACATGAGGAGGATATTCTTGCGGGTCGACTTATCGATGGCTTTCCCGTAGGTGACATCGCTTTCGCCGTTGTGATACTTGGCGGCGGAATCGAACATCACCACGCCGAGTTCGATGGCGCGGCGGATGATGCGAATCCCTTCTTCTTCGCCGCGGACACGTAGATGATAGCCGCCGAGGGTGAAGCGGGAGACTTTCAGTCCGCTTTTGCCGAGCGTGCCCATGGGCATGGGAGCGGCGGCGAGCGTTTCCATTGTTACGCCGAGCGCCGCGGAGGTTGCCTGCAGAAATTGACGCCGTTCCATAGTTACTCCACCACCTTTGCTGATGTGATGGTATCCAGGCGCGGGAATTCGCGGTCCAGGTAGTTGTAGCCCTTGGTCTGGATCTGTTGAGGGTCCGGACCGTTGCCGCGCGGGGGCATGTCGCCGTAGACGAATGCCAGTTGATCCATCACATCCAATCCTTCTATCACTTTTCCGAGCGGAGCGAAACCGTCTTTATCGAGGGACGTGTTGTCGGCCATGTTGAAGAAGAGTTGGGTGGTGCGGGTGTTGGGGCCGCGGGCGGCGAAGGTGAGGGTGCCGCGGACGTTCTTTTGCTTGACCGGATCGTCGATGAGTTCGAGGGTGCGCCAGAGTTGGTCTTTCTTGAGATCGGGGTTGATGCCGAACTGGGCGACGAAGCGGCGGACGACGCGGTGGAACTTGACGCCGTCGAAGAACTTTTCGGTGACGAGGGTGTAGAAGTGATCGGCGCCGCGGGGGGCCCAATCGCGGTGGACTTCAACGATGATGGGGCCTTTGGTGGTCTCCATACGCACTTTGTAGACGGCCGGGGCCTGCACCGGTTCACGTTTTTTTTCGGGGGCTTTGGCGGCCGGCTCCTTGGACCCGCAGGCCGCAAGGAGCACGAGCGCCGACAGTAAAACTGGAATCCGCATGCCGCCAATTCTCTCCTATTTGGCGGCGGGGATGCTATTTGTTGCCCCGTTTTCGGAGGGTGGCGATGGTGACGAGGCCGGCGGCGGCGAGGGCGATGGAGGCTGGTTCGGGGGTTTCTGTTTGCCCGGGGGCGGTGTCGTTGACGAAGGCGATGCCGCGCATGGAGCCGGGGCCGTTGGCGATGAAGGTGTCGACGAACTGGCCGGCGGCGTTGTATCGGACGACGCTGGCGCCGGCGTAGTTGCTGATGTAGAGGAGTCCATCGGGGCCGAAGGCCATGGCGCTGGGGCCGTTGAGGTTTGCGTCGTTGGCGAAATCGGCGAGTTGGTTGCCGTTGGGGTCGAAGGCGAGGATGCGGTTGCCCCAGGGAGGGCCGCCGTTGCCATAGGTGGCGGCGACGAGGAGATTGGCTCCATTGAACAGGATGCCGCCGGCGCCATTGGCGAGAGCGGGCTGACCGCTGACGAAGGTGGAGACGAAGGCGCCGGTACTGTCGAACTTTTTCACCGTGCCGAGGACGCCATCGCTGACGAAGAGATTGCCGTTGGCGTCGAAGGCCATACCGCTGGCGGAGTTGAGGCCGATGGCGAAGGTGCCGATGAACGCGCCGCTGAGGCCGTTGAAGCGCTGCACGGAATTGCCCGCGCCTACGTAGAGGTTGGCATCCGGGCCGAACAGAATTGGCCCGGGGAAGTTGGCCGTCGAGGCGAAATTACTGATGAAGGCGCCGGTGTTTGCGTTGTATTGCAGGACGTCGGCGCCGGATTCGTTGGCGACGAAGAGGTTTCCGTTCGGCCCGATGGCGACGCCCTGGCCGTTATTCAGTCCATTGCCGGGGAGCGTCTGGAGGAGGGTGCCGGACAGAGAGAACTGGTGGAGATCGGCGGTGCCGAAATCGCGGCTGGTGATAAAGAGGGAGCCGGCGAAAGCGCTGGACGAGGCCAGTACACTTACCAGCGTCGTCAGAACTGCTTGATATTTCAGAAAATGTCCTTCAACGGCGATCACTCTAACTGCGTGATCGGGGGGAGGAAGTTATCATGAGGGAAAGATTTATTTCCGGCTCATGTCGGCGGGGTGGAGGATTTTGGTGACGCGGAGTTTGGGGCGGGGCGTGGTGGTGAAGTGGCCGAGGAGGATGGCGTCGATGGCGCCGTTGTCTTGTTTTGTCTTTTCTACGATGGTGTCAAGCTTGGCTTGTTCGGCGGGCGGGAGGGCGAGGTCGATGCCGATGGTGGGGCGGAGTTCGGGGCAGTCGGGTCCGTAGAGGCTGGCACGTTGGTGGGAATAGCGGCCGCGGATGGCGACCGTTTTGCCGTGCCAGTAGGGCAGGTTGTGGAATATGGTGCAGATGTCCTGGGAGGTGGCTCGTTGGCTTCCTGACCACGCCTGGTCCGTTGGATCTTTGAAGGCGTGGAAATGGATGATGCGGGTGATCTTCAGTTCGGCAGGGTACATGCCGAGGTGGCCGAAGGTGCGTGCGCCGGGTTGTTGGGAGTGGAACTCGCCTTCGACGGTGAGTTCGATGGCTTTTCCTTCGTCGAGCGCTGTGGTGAACAGCGGGCGGATGCGGTCGTTCTCGGCTTCGCCGAGTTGCGTCGTTACGTGGATGGCGGGGGCGCGCTTGACACCATCGACCAGGGCCGGGGAGGGGCAGGTGGGGTCATAGAGGTTGGCAATTTCTTCGCCTGCGCGGTAGCGGGCCTTCACCGTGATTCGCTTGCCATGGAGTTCATCCAGGCGTTGCAGCACGTCGCAGACGGACAGGGGCGACTGGCCGCTGAGGGCGGCCGCGGTGAGCAGCAGCAGTATCGCGTTACTTCGCATCTCTCCAGTTGTCGCCTTCGCCGACTTCCACGACCAGGGGCACGTTGAGTTCGCGGACGCCTTCCATGAGGCGTTTGACCATGGCGCGGAGGGGTTCGACTTCCGCCGGTGGGGCTTCGAAGACCAGTTCGTCGTGAACTTGCAGGATCATCTTCGATTCCATTTCAGCGGCGCGGAGCTCGGCGGCGATGCGGATCATGGCGACTTTGATGAGATCGGCGGCGGTGCCCTGGAGGGGCGTATTTACGGCTGTCCGTTCGGCGAAGCCGCGGACGTTTGGGTTCTTCGAGGTGATGTCGGGGATGGGGCGGCGGCGGCCGTAAAGCGTTTCGGCGTAGCCGGTTTCGCGGACGTGGGCGATGGTCTCGTCGATGAAGCGCTTCACGCCGGCGTAGCGGGCGAAGTAGCTCTTAATGTACTTGTCGGCTTCGTGGCGGGGGATGCCGAGGGCGGACGCGAGGCCGAAGGACGTCTGGCCGTAGACGATGCCGAAGTTGACCGCTTTGGCGGCGCGGCGCATTTCGGGGGTGACGAACATGGGGGAGGCGCCGAAGACCTCGGCGGCGGTGCGGGTGTGGATGTCTTCGCCGTTGCGGAAGGCGTCGACGAGGACTTCGTCGAGCGACATGTGGGCGAGGAGGCGAAGTTCGATTTGGGAGTAATCGGCCACGACCAGTTTCCAGCCGGGGCGGGGAACGAAGGCGGCGCGGATTTCGCGGCCCAGTTCGGTGCGGACGGGGATGTTCTGGAGGTTGGGGTTGATGGAGCTGAGGCGCCCGGTGGCGGCGCCGGTTTGGTTGAAGGTGGTGTGGAGGCGGCCGGAATCGGCGTTGACCAATTGGGGGAGGGCTTCGACGTAGGTGCCGCGGAGTTTGACGAGGCCGCGGTATTCGAGGACTTTGGCGCAGATGGGGTAATCGGGGGCGAGCGTTTCGAGGACATCGGCGGCGGTGGAGAGCTGTTTTCCTTTGCCGGTCTTGCCGGCGGAGGCGATGCCGAGTTCTTCGAACAGGACTTTGCCGAGTTGGACGGGGGAGTTGATGTTGAACTCGTGGCCGGCGAGCTGGTGAATCTCGGCGGTGAGGCGATCGATTTCGGCGAGCATGCGTTCGGACATGCGGGCGAGCTGTTCGGAATCGATGCGGACGCCGGTGCGCTCCATGGCGGCGAGGACGGGAACGAGGGGGAGGTCCATGTCCTTATACAGGTCGGCGAAGGGGGTGATGTCGAGCTTTTCGGCGAGGCGGAGGACCATGTCGGCACGCTGGTCGGCGCGGGCGCCGGGCTTCTTTTGGAGATAGACCTGGCACATGGAGTCGAAGGCGGCGTTGCCCCCGTCGGCGGTGAGGAGGAAGCATTCGAGCATGACGTCGCGGGTGACGCCTTGGAGGGTGGGGAATTTGGTGAGGAGTGCTTTCCAGTCGTGGACGATTTTGGGTTGGGGATTCGAGAGGAATGCTTGCGCGGCTTCTTCGGGGGCGGAGCGGGCGGAGCCGGGGGCGATGGCGGCCCCGATGGCGTTGTCGAACGCGGCGATGCCGGTGATTTTGGCTTCGGCGGTGTAGGCGGCGAGGTCGTCGGCGGGGCCGTAGTCTTCGGGCGTTTCGTCGGGGGCGTCGCCGAGATCGCGGAGGAAGGTGAAGAATTCGAGTTCGCGGTAGATGGCTTCGAGGGCGGGGCGGTCCGGTTCCTGGGCGGCGAGGCTGGCGATGGAAACGCCGAGGGGGACGTCGGTAGCAATGGTCGCCAGGCGCTGGCTCATGGCGAGGACTTCGCGGCCCTCTTCGATGCCGGCTCGTTGTTTGGGCTTCAGGTCGTCCAAGTGTTCGAGGAGCCCGGCGACGGAGCCGTATTTGGCGAGGAGTTCGGCGGCGCCTTTTTTGCCGATGCCGGGGACGCCGGGGATGTTGTCGACCGAATCGCCGACGAGGGCGAGGAAGTCGGCGATTTGTTCGGGGTAGACGCCCATGAACTCTTTGACGCCTTCGCGGTCGTAGGTGGCGTCTTCCTTGGCGGGGTTGAGCATGGTGACGCCACCACCGACGAGTTGGAGCATGTCTTTATCGCTGGAGACGATGACGGCTTCCATTCCTTCTTGCCGGGCCTGGACGGCGAGGGTGCCGATGACGTCGTCGGCTTCGTAGCGTTCGTATTCGAGGACGGGGATGCGCATGGCTTGGAGCATGCGTTTGACCAGCGGGATTTGTTCGAGGAGTTCGGGGGGCGTTTCGGCGCGGTTGGCTTTGTAATCTGTAAACTCTTCGGAGCGGAAGGAGGGGCCAAGGCTTTCGTAGACGGCGGCGAGATATTCGGGGTGGTAGGTCTGGCGGAGCTTCTTCACCATGTTGTGGAGGATGAAGACGGCTTCGGTGGAGACGCCGGTGGAGGTGCGCATGGGCGGGGCACCCATGCGGGCGCGGGCGTGGAAGGCACGGAAGATGAAGCCGAAGGTGTCTATTAGGAAGAGGCGCGCCATGGTGACTTCGATTTTACCCCTCCGTGTCAATGGTGACATATGAATTGTGGGAAAGTGTGTCAAAGGGGACACAATCTGTGTTTGTAAATGCTTACTTTTCAAGCGTTTACAATTTTTGGAATATTTGCTAGACTGTGTTTTGCTATTGACACGTCGACAGGAGAGACCTCTTGTATTTTGAACAAACGGTTGCGCAGCCGGTAGCGATATCGGGTGTGGGTTTGCATCACGGAGTCCCAGTCAATATCAAGATTCGCCCCGCTCCGGCTGGTACCGGTATCGTTTTTCTTCGGACGGATCTTCGGAATTTTTCGCTGCCGGCATCGTGGCAGCATGTGGCGCGCGTTTCGTACGCGACGAGTTTGATGCGGCAGGGCGTGTTGATTTCGACGACGGAGCATCTGTTGTCTGTGCTCTATTCGTCTGGGATCGACAACTGCTGGATTGATATCGACAATCTGGAAGTGCCGATTCTGGACGGGAGCGGGAAGCCGTTTGTGGAGTTGTTGCGGGAGGCGGGCGTGGTGCAGCAGAAGCGGCGGCGCCGCTATCTGCGTGTGCGCAAACCAGTTACGCATGTGCATGGGGATAAACGGATCACGCTGTTGCCGGCGGATAATTTTTCCGTCGATTGCGCGATCTACTTTCCGCACCCGCTGGTGGGGCACCAGACGATGGAGATCGAACTGACGCCGGAGAACTACGCGAGTGAGATTGCGCCGGCGCGGACGTTCGGGTTTGAGCATGAGCTGGACGCGATGCGGGATATGGGGCTGATTCGCGGGGCCTCGCTCGACAACGCGGTGTGTTTTACGCCGGATAAAGTGTTGAACGCAGGCGGGTTACGGTTTCCGGACGAGCCGTGCCGGCACAAGATTCTGGACTTGATCGGGGATCTGGCGTTGATCGGGCGGCCGTTGTTGGGCCGGGTGATCGCCGAGCGCGCGGGGCATGCGATGCACGCGGCGCTGGTGAGCCGGATCATGCAGGATTCTTCGTTGTATGAAGTGTTTACGCTGGACGAGCCGGCTGTGGCGGCCGCGGAGCCGCGGGCGGCTGTGGCGGTTTAGCTTTCGCTGTGCGGCACATCCCTAACCTGTTGACTTTCCTGAGGATACTGGCTACGCCGGTGATCCTGAACCGGATTTGGGAGCGGGACTTGGACACGGCGCTGGTGCTGTTTTTTCTATCGGGGATGACCGATACGATTGACGGAACGCTGGCGCGGCGATTCAATTGGACGTCAAAAATCGGGGCATTTATCGATCCAATTGCGGACAAAACGCTGCTGATGAGCGTGTTTTTGGTGCTGGGATGGCGGGAATACATACCGGCGTGGGTGGTTTGGGTGGTGATTGGGCGGGATGTGTTGATCCTGATGGCGGCGGTGGTTTTGAAGTTTACGGGGCGGTTGGGGGAGTTTCCGCCGTCGATTTTCGGGAAGGCTTCGACGCTGGTGCAGTTGTTGACGGCCGGGTCGATCCTGTTGCGGTGGCCGGCGGACCCTTCACCGTTCTATTACGCAACGGCGGTGCTGGCTTTTTTAAGTTTTGGGCATTATGGATATCAAATCTCTCGAAGACTGAATTGACCTCTTGCGCTGGGGGCGTTAGTCTTAAGGGAGAAGGTTTCAGGCGATGCGCTACACGCCCTCCAGGCAGTATTTAACCGCTGGACTTGTTGCCGCCGCGTTAGCGGTGGTTTCCGCTGTCTTTGCGACGGAATGGATCATCGCCCTGGTGGGAGCGATCCTTTTTCTGCTCAGCGCGATCGCTGTGATGCTTTTGGCGTTCCGGCCGACCATTGAAATCCAGGAACAGTTTCTGGTGGTGGGGCGGCGGGCGATTCCGTGGGCGGACATTCGCCGGGTGGACCGGACGGGTTGGATTTCTCCGCTGGCGGTTTTTGTGACGCTGGTGAACGATGAGCGGATGTTGCTGGTGTACCCGGGTGACCTGGACGCGGCGAATTCGCTGCTGCGGCATATCCGGCGGAATTCGCGGGAAGCGCTGATTGACGGTATTCTGTGGGTCCAGTTCTGGGGCGAGGTGGCTCCGGTGGCTGTGGAGAAGAAAGAGATTGAGACTCCGAAGTACCAGTTGCTGCGGAGTGAAGATGAGGCGGAAGTGGAGCGGCTTTTCCAGGTGTTGAAGACCGTTGGGCATTTGGATTCGCGTCAGCCTTCGGACGAGAAGTAGGCGTTGCGCCGTTTTCGCTGGTTGATTTTGTTGGGGATCGCCGCGGTGGGGCTGTATGTGTACCCGGCGGTGGTGCTGGCGCCGTTGGGCCGCTACCTGGTTCTGGAGGATGTGGCGGAGCGATGTGACTGTATGTTCGTTCTGGCTGGGGATCAGTTGGGGAGCCGGATCCTGAAATCGGCGGAGTTGTACCGGGCGGGGATGGCGCCGAAGTTGTTCGTGAGCGGCGCAGGGCAGGTTTTTGGGAAGACGGAAGACGCGTTGGCGATTGCGTTTGCGCGGGAGAATGGCGCCGCGGACGTTCCGTTTATCGGCTTGCCGAACGATGGCAATTCGACGATCAGCGAAGGGCGGCTGGTGTATCCGGTGTTGCGGGAGGCCGGTTGCGGGTCGGTGATGGTGGTGACCAGTAACTTTCATACGCGGCGGGCGGGGAATATTCTGCGGCGTGTTTGGCCGGGGATGCGGGTGCGGATGGTGTCGGCGAAGACGGCCGATTATGATCCGGAGACGTGGTGGACCGAGCGGGTGTACCAGAAGGTGTTCCTTCTGGAATGGACGAAGACCGTTACTGATTGGTTCGGGATATAGGGATGTTGGAATCGGTCCGGTTCCTGTGGCCGTATTTGCGGCGGCATCAAGGGGCGCTGGCGCTGGGGTTTGTGGCGCTGATCCTGAAAGACCTCTTGGGGGTATTGTTGCCGCTGGTGATCCGGCGGGGTGTGGACGGGTTGCAGGCTGGGCTGGGATGGCGTGGGGTGATCTGGATCGCGGCGACGCTGGTGGGGCTGTCGGTGGTGAAGGGGCTGTTCCAATACTGGATGCGGCGGATTCTGATTGGCGTTTCGCGGGACGTGGAGTACGACCTGCGGAACGACATTTACGCGCATTTGTCGGGGCTGTCGCGGGACTTCTATGGGAAGTTTGCGACGGGCGATGTGATGGCGCGTTCGACCAATGATTTGGGTGCGGTGCGGATGATGGCCGGGCCGGGGTTGATGTATTGGAGCGAGACGTCGTTGACGTTTGTGCTGGCGGCGATTGTGATGTTTTCGGTGGATGGGCCGTTGACGCTGGCGGCGTTGGCGCCGGCGCCGGTGATCAGTTTGTTAGTCATCTATTACGGGCGGCGGATTCATGCGCGGTTTGAGCAGATTCAGGGTGTTTTTAGCGGGATTAGCAGCCGGGTGCAGGAGTCGATCAGCGGGATGCGGGTGCTGCGGGCGTACCGGCAGTCGGACGCGGAGTTGCGGACGTTTGAGACGCTGAACCAGGATTTCATTGCGAGGAATCTGGAGTTAGTCCGGACGACGGGGGTATTTGAACCGTTGCTGCACGCGATGATTGGAGTTACGTTTTTGATTGTGTTGTGGGTGGGCGGGGCGCGGCTGTTGAACGGGAGTATCTCGCTGGGCAGTTTTGTTTTGTTTCAGACTTACATGGGGATGTTAGTCTGGCCGATGATTGCGATGGGGTGGGTGATTAATTTGATGCAGCGGGGGACGGCGTCGTTGGGGCGGATCCGGGAGATGTTGGACATGCCGGCGGCGATTGCGGCTCCGGTGGATGCGTTGCCGCTGACGGCTGTTCGGGGGGAGATTGAGTTCCGCGGGGTACGGTTGGGGTATGCGGCGGGGGAGGCGTTGCGGGGTGTTGATTTGAAGATTGCGGCTGGGGAGACGGTAGCGCTGGCGGGTCATACGGGGTGCGGGAAAACGTCGCTGGTGAACCTGGTGCCGCGGTTGTTGGACCCGACCGAGGGGACGGTGCTGGTGGACGGGGAAGACGTGCGGCGGTACGATCCGCAGGCGCTGCGGCGGCGCATTGCGATGGTGCCGCAGGAGACGTTTTTGTTCTCGATGACGTTGGGGGAGAACATCGCGCTGGGGGCGCCGGATGCGGGGCGGGAGGCGATTCTGCGGGCGGCTGGGGTGGCGGGGTTGGAGCCGGACCTGGCGGCGATGCCGAACGGGTTGGAGACGGTGGTGGGGGAGCGCGGGTTGACGCTGAGCGGCGGGCAAAAGCAGCGCACGGCGATTGCGCGGGCGGTGCTGCGGGAGCCGTCGATTCTGATTCTGGACGATTCACTATCGAGCGTGGACACGGTGACGGAGGAGCGGATTCTGCGGGAGTTGACGGCGGTGATGCGGGGGCGGACGACGCTGTTGGTTTCGCATCGGGTATCGACGATTCGTCATGCGGACAGGATTGTGGTGTTGGAGAAGGGCGCGATTGCCGAGCAGGGAACGCATGCGGAGTTGCTGGCGCATGGGGGATTGTATGCGGAGTTAGTCCGGCAGCAGCAGTTGGAGGAGGAGTTGGAGCGGTTGTAGGGCGCTATTCGGCGGCGGGACGCGTTTGGTGGAGCTGGGTATCTTTCTCTCTCGGGCTAATATGCTCCTGGCGCAAGACGCCGCGAACATCACCACGCCGCCGCGATCGGGCATGGTGGTTGGCCCGCGCGTGCCGCGGGGGCGGTGGGAGCCCCCTCCTGCTCTCAACTCTGCAGGCGTCCGTGGGGCGGCTCGCGGTCCGTGTTTTTTTTTACAGCCAAACCCGGAGGTTGCCTGTTTAAGAAGCGTGGGACGTACATGTCCCCGTCGCACACTAATTAACTGGACGAAGTGGGCCAGTTACCACCGGCGGCGACGACGACCCCGGCGAGATCGACGACACCGGTGAGGCCTGTATAGGCGGCGGCGAACAGGAGGTTGGAGTCCGGGTCGGGATCGTCCTTGAAATAGAGGAACGCCGTGAGCAGGAATGGGATCGGCGTGAGGATGTTGCCGGCGTAGGTCCAGCCGTTATAGACGGGCTCCTTGCTGATTCCTTGGGCGACGGATTGGATGATGCCAAGGGTGAGGAGCGCGCCGCCGGCGAAGATCATGACGGGGTAGCCGCTTTCCTCGTTGAAGCGGGCGTCGCCCTTGATATCGGTGTAGAAGGTGAAGCCGATGTTGGCGAACATGGGGAGGAATCCGAGGCCCCAGAGGACCCAGGTGTCGCCATCGGTGATGTTATTGGTGTTGCCGATTAGCGCATAGGGGATGCCGCCGACCTGCACGGCGAGGTTGAAGAGGGCATCGACG
>JBIKOG010000232.1:0-12048 GCA_044358225.1 Bryobacteraceae bacterium
CGAATACTGGCGCAATCTCGAAGCCGCGCGCAAAGCCCTAGAAGCCCTAAAAAAGACCGAAAAGCCCGACCCCAAAGAAGTCACCGCCGCCACCAACGCCGTCAAACTCCTCGAATATCTCCCCCCCACGCCCCCCACCGTCCACGCCGTCCAGGACGCCGAAACCCCCGCCGACATCCGCATCAACCTCCGCGGCAACGCCCACCAGCTCGGCGCCGAAACCCCACGCTCCGGCGTAGCCATAACCGGCAAAATCGCCCAGCTCGACATCCCCGATTTCACCAGCGGCCGCAAAGAACTCGCCGCCTGGATCACCGCCAAAGAAAACCCGTTAACCGCCCGCGTCGCCGTCAACCGCGCCTGGCACCATCTATTCGGCACCGGCATCGCCCCCACAATCGATAACTTCGGCACCCGCGGCCTCCCGCCCAGCCACCCCGAACTGCTCGACTACCTCGCCACCGAATTCACCGCCAACAACGGTTCCCTCAAACAAATCATCAAACAAATCGTCCTCTCCAGAACCTACGCCCAATCGGCAGCCCCCAACAAAAAAGCCCAGGAAATCGACCCCGAAAATCGCCTCCAATGGCGCATGTCCCGCCGCCGCCTCGAAGGCGAAACCATCCGCGATTCCATCCTCTCCGTCACCGGCAATCTCGACCCCACCGCCAACGGCCCCGCCCTCCCCTTCCAAATCAAAGGCAACCTGAACCTCGGCGAACCCGAATTCTTCATCGAAGACGTCAAGCTCGACCCCGCCACCCGCCTCCGCCGCTCCATCTTCTTGCCGGTCCTAAGAAAATCCCAAGCCCCTGAACTCGACATTTTGAACCTGTTCAATTTCCCCGACGCGAACCAGATCACCGGCGCCCGCCAGTCCACCACAATCCCCACCCAAGCGCTCTACTTAATGAACGCCCCCTGGGTCCAGGAACAAGCCGCCGCCCTAGCCGAGCGCCTCCAGTCCACCCAAGCAACCACCAACGAAAAACTCCACCAATTAATCCGCCGCGTCTACGCCCGCGAACCAAACCCCAACGAAATCGCCCAATTAAAGGCATTCCTGGAAACCTTCCCCGCAACCGAAGCCTGGAAGCGCCTCTGCCATTCGCTCCTCATCTCCAACGAATTCCTCTACCGAAACTAAGCCCATGCAAAGCCGCCGCCAATTCCTCTCCCTAGCCGCCCTCGGTGCCCTGGCCCACGCCGCCCCCCACCACGCCGCAAAGGCCAAACGCGTCATCTTCTTGTTCATGCAAGGCGGCCCCTCCCACATGGACATGTTCGAGTACAAACCCGAACTCGAAAAACGCAACGGCCAACCCCTCGCCACCGCCCTCAAGCTCCCCGCCAACTACGAAGCCCCCGGCATCCGCGACTCCCGCCTCTTCGGCCCCATGGGCAAGTTCGTCCGCTACGGCCAATCCGGCAAACTCATGACCGACATGCTCCCCAACCTCGGCCGCATCGTCGACGACCTCACCTTCCTCCACGGCATGCACGCCGATTCCGAAGCCCACGCCCCCGCCATCCGCCAACTCCACACCGGCCACAGCATCCAGGTCCGCCCCTCCATGGGCGCCTGGACCCTCTACGGCCTCGGCACCGAAAACCAAAACCTCCCCGGCTTCGTCACCATCTGTCCCGCCCTCTCCGGCGACGGCGGCACCCCCCAACTCTTCGGCAGCGCCTTCCTCCCGGCTATCTACCAAGGCACCCCCATCGGCAAATCCGGCGACGCCAAAAACGCCCGAATAGACTATCTCAAGGACGCCGCCACCACCGCCGAGGCCCAACGCAAACAGCTCGATTTCCTCCAAAAACTCAACCGCGACCACCTCGCCCAATCCGGCGCCGACAGCGATCTCGAAGGCCGCATATCGAGCTTCGAACTCGCCTTCCGCATGCAAATGGAAGCCCCCAAAGTTCTCGACCTAACCACCGAATCCGAAACCACCAAAGCCGCCTACGGCATCGGCGAAAAGGAAACCGACGACTTCGGCCGCCAATGTCTGATGGCCCGCCGCCTCGCCGAATCCGGTGTTCGTTTCGTGCAAATCACCGACGGCGGCTGGGACCACCACGGAAAGCTCCGCCAGTCGCTCCCCGTCCGCTGCAAAGCCGTCGACAAGCCCGTCGCGGCCCTGATAACCGATCTCAAACAGCGCGGCCTCCTCGACGACACGCTCGTCCTCTGGGGCGGGGAATTCGGCCGCACGCCCTTCGACCAGGATCTCTCCCAAGGCAAAGGACCAATGAACGAACGCGGCCGCGAACACAACCCCAAGGGCTTCACCATGTTCATGGCCGGCGGCGGCACCAAGCCCGGCATCTCCTACGGCGCCACGGACGAATTCGGCTGGCACGCCGTGGAAGGCAAGGTGCATATCCACGACCTCCACGCGACGATGCTCCACCTCCTCGGCATCGATCACGAAAAGCTAACCTACCGCTACACCGGCCGCGACTACCGCCTCACCGACGTCGCCGGCCGCGTCGTCAAAGAGATCCTCCTCTGAACGGATTGCCGTCGGGCTGCCATCCGCCATCAGCCGTTCCATACGCACTGGAAACCACAACAACATGGCCATCCGGATCCCGCATCCAGCACTCCCAGTGATTCGGCCCGCCATCCCCATCCATCGGGTTGCGATGCCGCGGCCTGACAATCGCCACATCCATCTCCGCCGCCCGCTGCATCACCGCCTCAAAATCATCCACCTCAAACCACAACAGCACCCCGTTCCCATACGGCCGGTCCTCCCGATCCCCAATCGGCCCGTGGTCGTGCTCATGCTGAAAACTGTGCAACTGCAGAATCAGTTGTCCGTTGGCAACAAGCTGCTCATACGCCGCGCCGCCGTGATTGCTCGCACAGCCAAGCAAGCGCCGGTACCAGCGGCTGCTCGCCTCCACATCGGTCACCGCAATCAAGGGCTGAGGCCGCAAGTTACTCCGCCGCCACCGGCTTGTCTTCCCCATTCGCAAACAACAGCGCCAGCGACGCCCAGCTCGTCCCCGCCGCCGAAATCCACTGGTGATGCCCATACGGAAACCCGCTCTCAAAGTAAGGCTGCAGCGGATGCGTGTGCGTCTGCACATACCAGCTCCCATCCGGAAACTGCGTCCGCAGCAACCACTTCACCCCAGCCTGATAACCCCCAAACGAAGGCTTCATCCCGCCCGCCGTATGCAAGGCATAAAGAGCCAACCCCGTCGCATACGCATCCGGAGCCATCCCCGGCAACTGCGCCCAAGCCCCATCCCGCCGCTGACTAGCCATCAACTCCCCCACCGCCTCATCCACCGGCAAATCGCAAGCCGCCAGCCCCATCAGCCGCATCGCCTGCTCCTCCACACCCCAAGCCCGCGAAGCCAGCAAATAAGCCCCGCCCCGCGCCATCCGCTCCTTCACCTCCGCCGCCCGGCCCGGCGCATGATACTGCTTCAACCCCATCACCGCCAGCGCCGTTGCGCTGATATAGGAGTACTCACTCGGCGGCCGGTAAATCCGGAAATCCCACTTCCCATCCGGGTCCTGCCGGAACATCACCTTGTGCGCCGTCGCATCGGTCAACTTGCTCGAAGGCTCGGCATCAAACCCAAATTCATTCAGCAAATACACCGGCCCGCCCATCACGCCCAACCCCGTCAACAGCCCCGGCAAATTCCCCGAACTCGTCGAAATCGCCACCTTCCGCTCCCGCTTCGCCGCCGCCTCGTCCACCGCCAACCCCTGCTTCTTCGCCAGCGCCGTCACCATATCCGGCACTGAATTGCTGTGGCAGGAAACACACCCGCGCGTCTTCCAAATCGCCGGCGCCGTCCCCTGCAAAATCGGCAACGCCCGCGCCACCGCCTCCCGCGCCGTCTTCGCCGGAGCCGCCGTCACCGGAATCTTCTCTGCCGCCCCCGGGGCCTTCGCCGCCCGCAGCGCCCGCACAATCGGATCGTTCTCCCCAAACCGGTACGCCAGCGTCAACGCCGTCAACCCGTTCTCTTCTTTCAAATCGGTCCGCGCCCCGCGCGCCAACAGCAACTGCACCACAGCCGGATTCCGGTCATACGCAATTGCCGCCCGCATCAACGCCGAATACCCCCGCGGACACTGCGGATTCACCTCCGCCCCCTGGTCCAATAAAAACCGCACAAACTCCAAGTTCTGATACGCCGCCGCATTCTGCAACGCCGTCTGCCCCCGTACGGCAACCTGGTTCACATTCGCCCCCGCGTTCACCAACAACGGCGCGCAGGCCATGCAATTCACCACCGCCGCATTCGACAACGCAAAGGACCCTGCCGGCAACGTCGCCCCAGCTTTCATGAGTGCCAACATCGCCGCCGGCTCCCCAGCCTCCGAAGCCGCCTCCAACGCCCGCGCCTCCGGCTTCGCTCCGGCCGCCAACAAGGCCGCAATAAACGGCACCGACCCCTTCCGGCTCGACGCAATCCGCAACGGCGTCAACCCATTCTTCGCCGCCGCATTCGCATCCGCCCCCGCGGCCAACAGCAATCGCGTCTTCTCCAAATCCGACAACGCATAATGCAGCGCCGTAAACCCGCCAGAATTCACCGCCCGCACATCGGCTTTGTTCTCCAACAACAACTTCACCATCGCAGCGTCCGCCGTCACCACCGCATGCATCAGAGGCGTGGTGCCATCCGCGCGAGCGGCCACCGGCAGGCTCTTGACAACAGAAACATCGCCCACCCGAATCGCCTCAAATACGTCCGGAGCCGCCACCAGCCCGCCAGCCAAGAAGCAAACCAATAAAAGTCGCATAGGGAGTGCCACAATTATGCACGTCCCCGAAACCCCTCCGCAACGCGGTGAGACCCCTGCCCTCCACACAATCCTCAGGCCTCCTATCCCCCCACGCCAACGATCAACCCACTCCCACGCCAGCGATCAACCCACGGGGACACCCGCGGCCCGCAGGGCGGGTGTCCCCCGACGCACCGCACCCCGCCATCCCCGACCTCCCGCCAATCCCCCACGCAGCCCCACTCCCACGGCAGCGATCAACTCACGGGGACACCCGCGTCCCGCAGGGCGGGTGTCCCCCGACGCGACCCAGCCCGTCCGCTCAAGACCCCCAACAATCCTCAGGCCACGCAACCCACCCTACCCCCCCCCAACAACCTCCCCCTACCCCTCAATCCGATACAAACTCCGATCCCCCCGCAAATACATCGCCTTCCCCGATATCGCAAACGAAGCCAGCGTCCGTTCACTAACAACATTCCGCGCCAACTCCTTATACTCTTTCCCCGGCGCAATCACGGTACACTCCCCCTCTTCACTCAAAAAATAAATCCGCCCATCCGCCGCCGTCGGCGACGCCGAATGGTTCCCGCCCACCCGCTTCTGCCACCGCATCGTCCCATCCTTCGCATCCAAACAAGTCGCCACGCCCGCATCCGAAATCATGTACAACTCATCGCCCACAATCACCGGCGAAGGCGTCAACGGCACCGCCCGCGGATACTGCCAACTCACATGCGACTTAGTAACATTCCCCTTCCCATCCGGCCGAACAGCAAAAATGATCGGATTGAAAAAGCCCGAGCAAATATAAACCAACCCATGCGCATACACCGCCCGCGGGACATTCGAAAACCCTTCCCCATACTCGATATACCAAAGCTCTTTCCCCGTCCTCGGGTCATACGCATACGCATGATGCGCCCCCGGACTAATCACCTGTTGACGCCCGCCAAAATCAATCACCAACGGCGTCGTATAAGCCTGGTTCCCCTTCCCCCGCGCCGTCTTCCACCGCACCTTCCCGGAACCAGCATCCAGCGCCACCACAAACTGCGCATCAAACCCATCGCAGCTAATAATCAGCAAATCCTCAAACAACGTCGGCGACCCGCCCGGCCCATGCTGCGGCTCATACTTCAACACCTGCTTCCAAATCACCTCCCCCTTGGTGTTCAAACAAGCCGTCCCATAAAACCCGAAATGCACCCAAACTTTATCCCCGCGCACAATCGCCGTCGGCGACGCAAACGTGTTCTTCTTATGAATCCCCGGGCCCTTATCCGCCACCCGAAAAACCTCGGTATCCAACACCACTTTCCCTCTCGCAACATCCATAGCCAACAGCCGCAACGAAGCCCCGCCCTCCGTCGCCGTAGTCAGCCAAATCCGCCCATCCACAATCGACGGGCTCGACCACCCCGTCCCCGGCACCGCCGCCTTCCACTTCACATTCTTGGTCTCTGACCACTCCACAGGCAGCCCCCGCTCCACCGAATGACCCTGCCCGCCCGGCCCGCGAAACTGCGGCCAATCCTCCGCCGCCACCGCCAGTGATCCCAAAAACATGCGTCGATTCATGAAACATATTCCACCACAATTACTCTTGACGAAGGTGCGAAAATCGGTTAACTTCAACCAACAGCAACGCGCGCCTCCCTGTGAAGACACGCGTTCCCCTTCCCGGTCTGAACTCCCGCTGTTCACCACTGACTTCTTTCAGAACCCAAGGGAATTTATGGATCTCCAAAACGCCGCCTTCTCGCGCCGTCGTGTCGCGCAATTTCTCGCCGCCGGTGCGGCGATGCCTTTCTACAATGAATTCGCCATGGCGCAGGAAGCCGAGCGCCAAACCATGCGCGGCCGCGGCCCCATGCCGCCCGACGCCGTCCGCATCTCCTCCAACGAAAATCCCCTCGGCCCCAGCAAAGAAGGCCTCGAGGCCATGATGAAGGTCGCCCCGCTCGGCGGCCGCTACTCCCCCACCGGCGAAACCATGGCCTTCACCAAAGCCGTCGCCATGCTCGAAGGCGTCAAAGAAGACTACATCATGCCCACGGCCGGCTCCTCTGACCCGCTCCACCGCACCACCTGCGCCTTCACCTCCCCGACCCGCTCCTGGTGCATGGCCAACCCCGGCTACGGCGGCGGCGCCCCCAGTTTCATTGGCTCCAAAGTCACCCGCGTCCCGCTCCGCGCCGATTACTCCCACGACGTCCAGGCCATGATCAAGGCCGATCCCGACGCCGGCGTCTACTACGTCTGCAACCCCAACAACCCCACCGGCACCATCACCGCCCGCGCCGATATCGAGTTCCTCCTCGCCAACAAAAAGAAGGACGCCGTCGTCGTCGTCGACGAAGCCTACATTCACTTCTCTTCCACCGCCCAACCCTGCAACGATCTCGTCGCCGCCGACAAAGACGTCATCGTCCTAAGGACCTTCAGCAAAGCTTACGGCATGGCCGGCATCCGCGCCGGTTTCGCTCTCGGACGCCCGGATTTATTGGCGAAAATGCGGCCGTTCCAAACCTCCGGCTTCCTCCCCATCACCGGCGTCGCCTGCGCCACGGCCAGCATGCTGGCCAAAAACTTGATCACCGAACGCCGCGCCATCAACAAGCGCATCCGCGACAACACCTTCGAATTCCTCGAGAAATCGAAGATCTCCTACATCCCGAGTGAAGGCAACTTCTTCATGATGGAAGTCGGCCGCCCGGGCGCCGAAGTCGCCCGCGCCATGACCGAACACAAAATCTACATCGGCCGCGTCTGGCCCATTTGGCCCACGAAAGTCCGTGTCTCCGTCGGCACGCAGGAAGAGATGAATAAATTTACCGCCGCGCTCGCCAAAGTCATGGCGTAGCTCGGCCCTCAAAACCCCTGTCGGTTCTCCTTCACCGCTCCGTCGCTTCACTGCACGTATTGGGGAGAACAGTTCATGCGTTTCTATTTCCTCGCGCTCTTGTGCGCGCTGACTGCCGCCGCGCAGTCGTTCCACGGCAGCCTCCGGGGCCAGATCTTGGACCCCGGCGGCCACGCCGTTCCCATCGCCAAAGTCACGCTCATCGACGAAGGTACCTCCGTCCAACGCGCGACAATCACCTCCGAACAAGGCGAATTCACTTTCGCCTCGGTCACCCCGTCCACCTATCAAATCATCGCCGAAGCCCCCGGATTCAAACGCTCCGAACGGCGCAACATCACCGTCTCCACCCAAGCCGCCGTCACCATCGATTTCAAACTCGAAATCGGCCAGGTCTCCGAACAAGTCAACGTCACCGAAGAGGTCCCCGCCCTCGAAACCGCCAACGCCTCCACCGGCCAGGTCATCGACCGCCAAAAACTAATCGACCTCCCCAACCTCGGCCGAAACCCCTTCATGCTGTCGAAGCTCGCCGAAAACGTCGTCCAGGTCGGCAACCCCAAATTCAACCGCATGCAGGACCAATCGGGCTCCTCCCAGATCTCCATCGCCGGCGGCCCCGTCCGAGGCAATAACTACACCCTCGACGGCATCTCCATCACAGACTCCACCAACCGCGCGGTAATCATTCCCAGCGTCGAAGCCGTCCAGGAAGTGAAGGTCCAGGCCAACACCTACGACGCCGAAATGGGCCGCACCGGTGGCGGTACGTTCAACACCTTCCTCCGCTCCGGCACCAACCAGCTCCACGGCTCCGCCTTCGGCTACCTACGCGAAACCGGCATGCTCGCCAACAACTTCTTCTCCAACCGCGCCGGCACGCCCATCATTGACCAGCCTTTCCGCAACTACGGCGGCTCCATCGGCGGCCCCATTCGCATTCCCAAGGTCTACAACGGCACCAACAAAACCTTCTTCTGGATCACCGGCGAAGCCTACCGCCAAACCGAATCCGCCGGCACCCGCCTCTCCGTTCCCACCGCCGCCGAACGCGCCGGCGACTTCTCCCAAACCCAAGCCCGCACCGGCGGCCTCCAACTCGTCTACGATCCCCTCACCACCACCGCCGCCGGCGCCCGCGCCCCCTTCGCCGGCAACGTCATTCCCCCCGGCCGCATCTCCACCCCCGGCCGCCGCATCGCGTCTTATTACCCCCTCCCCAATGCCACCTCCCGCTTCTACGCCGACCTCAATTACGACGCCACCGTCGCCGCCTACAACCGCGCCGACCAGACCACCTGGAAGGCCGATCACCAACTCTTTTCCTGGTGGCGCGCCTCAGCCTCCTACCTGCACTATGGAAGCCGCGAACCCGGGAACGCCTGGTGGGGGACCCTCGCGTCTCCCAACCAAGGTGTCCTCTTTCGCAAGGTCGACGCCACGCAAGTCAACTCCACCCTCACCCCCACGCCCACCATGGTCATCGCCGTCCGCTACGGCTTCAACCGCTTCCCCAACTTCTCCGCGCCCACCAGTCTCGGCTTCTCCCAAACCGAACTCGGCCTCCCGTCGTCCCTAGCGGCCATCACCAAATACACCGCCTTCCCCGCCATCTCCATGTCCGACGTGGGCTCCTTCGGCGGCGGCACCACCAGCCAAAGCGTCCTGCACTCGAAAAGCTTCAACACCACCGTCAGCAAATTCCTCGGCAAACACAGCCTGAAAACCGGCTTCGATTGGCGCTCTCTGAACAACGACGGCGCCCCCGGCGTCGGCCCCAGCAGCTTCGGCTTCACCGACGTCTTCACCCGCCAAACCCCCGCCCGCACCGTCGCCGGCACCGGCGCCGCCATGGCCGGCCTGCTCCTGGGCTACCCCAACAGCGGCTCCATGACCGTCGCGACGAACTTCTACAACTACGTCAAATACTATGCCGGCTTCGTCCAAGACGACTGGCGCCTCAATAGCAAACTAACCCTCAACATGGGCCTCCGCTACGAATACGAAACCGGCCCCGCCGACCGCAACAACAACTTCATCACCGGCTTCGACCCCAAAGTCGCCAGCCCATTGCAGGCCACTGTTCCCGATCCCAAAATCGTCGGCGGCGTCCTCTTCGCCGGCGTCAACGGCAACGGCATCCACGCCGGCAATCCCAACAAAAACAAGTTCTCCCCCCGCATCGGGTTCGCCTACTCGAAGGATTCCAAAACCGCCATCCGCGGCGGCTACGGCATCTTCTGGGCCCCGCTCCCCTTCAGCTTCCAATCCACGATCGGCTACTCGAACTCCACCCCCATCGTCGCCAGCTTCGACAACAACTTCACCCCCGCCGCCACGCTCGATAACCCGTATCCCAACGGCCTCATCCCGCCCGTCGGCAACGCCGCCGGCTTGGCCACCGGCATCGGCCAGGGGCTCAGCCTCCCCGACGGCACGGCCCGCTCCGGCTACGTCCAACAGTATTCCTTCGATATCCAGCGCCAGCTTCCGGGTTCGTTCGTCATCTCGGCCGGCTACGTCGGTTCCAAGAGCCTGCACTTGGCGCAGGACGGACGCAACATCAACCAGCTGGCGCCGGACTACCTGGGGTTGGGCGCCGCGCTCAACCAGTCCGTCCCCAACCCCATGTTCAACCGAGGCGGCATCCTCAACGTAGCCGGAGCCACCATCTCCCGCTCCCAACTCCTCCGCCCCTTTCCCCAGTTCACAGCAGTTACCCTCAACAACAGCGACACCAACCGCGCCGTCTACCATTCGGTCTACATCAAAGCCCAGCGCCGCTTCGCGCAAGGCATGACCGTCATCGCCACCTACACCCGTTCGCAGAACATGGACCAGGCCTACGGCACCACGGGCAACACCTTCAGCGCCGCCCCCGCCGGCCCCCAAAACGCCTACAACCCGGACGGCGAATACAGCCTCTCCGCGGTCCACTCTCCCAACCGCCTCTCCCTCGCCGCCACCTACGAAATCCCCTTTGCCAAGAGTTTCCCCAAGTGGTCCCAATTCATCGCCGGCGGCTGGTCCCTCAACGCCGTGAGCGTCATGCAATCCGGCTACCCGCTGGCCATCACCCAACCCAACGACAACAGCGTCATCGGCGCCACCTACATGCGCCCGAACGGCACCGGCCAACCGGCCACCGTCGCGAAGCCATTCGCGAATAGGCTGGACGGCTGGATCAACCCCGCGGCCTTCAGCCAGGCCCCGCAATTCACCTTCGGCAACACGACGCGTCTGAACTCCCTCCGCGGCCCCGGCCAAATCAACTGGGACGTCTCGATGTTCAAGACGGTAAACATCACCGAACGCATCAAAGCCCAATTCCGTGCCGAGGCCCTGAACTTCACCAACACCCCAATGTTCAACGGCCCCAACACGACATTCACCAACCCCCAGTTCGGCCTGATCAGCAGCCAGGCCAACTTCTCCCGCCTCATCCAACTAGGCATCCGCTTCTTCCTGTAACGAGGGTAAGTAGCATTTCGCCGCAACGGGGGGAGGAGACCGCCACCTCCCCCACCCACCCAACCGATCGGTGCCTGGCACCGGGCCTGTCCGACGAAACCTCCCCGACCAAAACTCTCTCCCCGTGTGCCAGGCACCCCGGGAAAGGGGAGGAAAAGGAAAGAAAGAAGGATCCGTGGCCCACGCACCCCCCCCCCATCCGAGTCATACTCTCCATATGCAGTCCCCAGCCATCCTCCTCCTAGCCCTCCAACTCCAATCCCAGCCCGCCGAAACCCTCCTCCACCAAGCCGCCGAAGCCCTCCGCACCGCCACCACCCTCCACCTCGAAATCACCACCGAACGCGAAATCCTCTCCGAAAACCACCGCACCTGGACCCGCACCCGCGAAGTCATCGCCAAGGCCAACAACGCTTTCCACTACGAAATCGACGACCTCAGCGGCTCCCTCCTCGCCATCACCGACGGCAAAACCCTCTGGCGCGCCGCCCCCGACACCCGCGAATTCATCCGCGGCACCGCCAACAACCCCGTCCTCGAAACCAAAGGCGGCGGCCCCATCGCCGAAATGGCCATCCGCCGCGTCCCCCTCGCCCTCAACTTCCAATCCTCTCGCCTCACCAACAACCTCAAGCACGCCGAACAACTCCCCAACGAAACCATCGAAGCCGCCGGCAACCCCGTCGAATGTCTCGTCGTCCGCGCCGACTACACCCCCCACGGCGCCGCCCCGGGCATCGACGCCTGGTCCCAAACCTTCTGGCTCCACCCAAAAACCAAATTGGTCCTCAAGTCCGAAAGCACCTCCCGCGGCCATCAATATCCCAACCAACCCCACCTCGAAACCACCAGTCGCCACGTCACCCGCTACACCGTCGCCAAAATCAACGAACCCCTCCCGCCCACCCTCTTCCAATTCACCCCGCCCCCCAACTACCGCGAA
>JBIKOG010000441.1:0-3512 GCA_044358225.1 Bryobacteraceae bacterium
TCAGTACACCGAGCCGGCGTTTGCGTTTATCCATACGCCGACTAAGTTTGCGCCGAATGCGATTCCGATGGACCGGTCGACTCCTTATTTCTTGAAGGCGACGTACTCGCGGTCGATGGCGGCGGGGAGAGTGCAGTTCCGGTTGCGGGCGCGCGGGGCGGCGAAGCTGGTGATTGATGGGAAGACCGTCGCGACCACGAAGGCGCAGAAGCCCAATACGTCGAGCGATGATCCGGTACCGCCGCCGGTGGAACGGAACAATACGCCGCTACGGCCCGTGGTGTATCCGCATCAGGACTCCGTTGTCACGTTGGACCTGGCGGCCGGAGAGCACTCGTTTGAGCTGATCGCCGTCGTTGGCGGGAAGGGTTTGTATCCTTCTACCGGCGAGCTGGCTGTGGGCGTTTCGCGGAATGGGGAAGTGGATCACCTGCTGGGCCCGGATGGCGCGCCGTTGTTGGTTGACGCGGCTTGGGAAGAGTATGTGGCAGCGTCGTTCGCGCGGCACACGGCGGCCGATGTTTTGCGGCGGCGGGCTGCTAGTAAAGAAGTCACGGCGGCGTGGGCGGAACGGCACAAGGCGCTGCGGGAGCGGATGGCGCCACAGGCTGCCGGCGTTTCGGTGGATGGGTTTATCGACGCCAAGTTGAGTACGGCCGGGGTGAAGCCGACGGCGGCGTTGAGCGATTTGGAGTTCTTGCGGCGCGTGACGTTGGACACGACCGGGCTGATTCCAACGCCGGAGCAGGTGCGCGCGTTTCTGAAGGATGATGTGGCGACTCGGCGGCGGAAGGCTGTCGACCGGCTTGTCGATGACCCGTCGTGGGCCGACCACTGGGTGAGCTACTGGCAGGATGTTTTGGCCGAGAATCCGGGGATTTTGAAGCCGGATTTGAACAACACGGGGCCGTTCCGGTGGTGGATGCACCAGTCGTTTTCGGACAATATTTCGTTTGACCGGTTCGCGGCGGAGTTGGTGCAGCTGGAGGGCTCGGCGACGCTGGGCGGGCCGGCGTCGTTTGCGCTGGCGACGTTGAACGACGCGCCGATGGCGGCGAAGGCGGACATTCTGGGCCAGGCGTTTCTGGGGCAGAAAATGAGCTGCGCGCGGTGCCACGATGCGCCGTTCCATCCGTTCAAGCAGAAAGACCTGTTTGCGATGTCGGCGATGTTGGAAGGCAAGCCGGTGAAGTTGCCGGTGACGAGCACGGTGCCGCAGGGCGAGGGCGGGCGGAAGCCGGCGGTGACCTCGGCATTGAAGCCGGGCGAGATGATTGCGCCGGAGTGGCCGTTTGCGAAGCTGGTTTCGCATGCCGAGGCGGGCGCGCTGCCGGCGGCGGGCAAGGTGGAGACGCGGCGGGAGCTGGCGGCCTACATCATTTCACCGGAGAACGAGCGGTTTGCGCAGGTGGTGGCGAACCGGGTTTGGAAGCGCTACATGGGCGTGGGGATTGTGGAGCCGGCCGATGATTGGTCGCGCGGGAAGGCGTCGCATCCGGAGCTGTTGGCCTACCTTGGAACGGAGTTTATGCGGTCGGGGTATGACATGAAGCATCTGGCGCGGTTGGTGCTGTCTTCGCGGGCCTATCAGCGAACAGCGTCTGGCGTGCCGGCGGACCAGATGAGCGCGGCGAAGCGGTTGTTCGCGGGGCCGGCGCATCGGAATTTGACGGCGGAGCAGCTGGTGGACTCGCTGCACTTGGCGGCGGGGAAGACGTTTGACTGCGAGGAGATGAATCTGAACCCGGCGGGGGACCGGACGGCGAAGCAGTTCCTGAATTTGGGCAACCCGACGCGCGGGTGGCAGATGACGGCGTTGTCGAACGAGAGGGACAGGCCGGCGTTGGCGTTGCCGATTGCGCAGTCGATTGTGGACGTGATGACGACGTTCGGGTGGCGGCAGTCGCGGCAGAGCCCGGCGACGGATCGGGACGACGCGGCGTCGGCGATGCAGACGCTGATTTTGGCGAATGGCGTGTTGGGGACGCGGATGGCGCGGTTGTCCGATGACTCGTGGTTTACGGAGATGGCGCTGGGCGACCGGCCGGTGTCGGCGTTGGTGGATGAGACGTTCATGCGGGTGTTGTCGCGGGCGCCGTTGGCGGAGGAGAAGGCCCAGTTTTCGAGGTTATTGGAGCCGGTGTATGCCGGGCGCGTGGTGGCCGGGGCGAAGGCGCGGGCGACGAAGCGGGAGAGCGACGGGCGTGTGTCGTGGTCGAACCATTTGAGCGCGGAGGCGAGTCTGATCCGCATGGAAGAGGAGCGGAAGCTGCGGTTCGGGGATCAGCCGACGGCGCGGTTGGCGGCGCCGTTCCGGGAGCGGTATGAGGACATGTTGTGGGCGCTGATGAACTCGCCGGAATTTGCGATGGTGCCGTAATGGTGACTCGACGCGGATTTCTGGGGTCCAGTGCGGCTGCGATAGCGGCCACGGCGTTGCCGAAGGGGAAGGCGGACGCCTGCATTTTCCTATGGCTGGGCGGCGGGGCGGCGCAGATTGATACGTTCGACCCGAAGCGGCGCGGGGATGGGAAGAAGGTGGCCGGGTCGTATTATGACTCGATTGATACGGCGGTGCGCGGGGTGAAGGTTACCGAGCATTTGTCGAAGACGGCGCCGTTGTTGGACCGGTGCGTGGTGATGCGGTCGATTACGCATTCGATTGTGAGCGAGCATGCGGCGGCGGCGAACCTGGTGCATACGGGGCGGATGCCGAGCGGGACGTTGCAGTATCCGTCGATCGGGTCGGTGATTGCGCATCAGTTGGGACCGAAGACGGAGGAGGTCCCGAGTTATGTCGTCATGGGGTATCCGAATATTACTCGCGATCCGGGGTTTCTGGGGGCTAAGTACGGGTACATTTATTTGACGCAGGTGGATATTGGGCCGAACGGTTTGGTGCGGCCGCCGGATGTGGATGCGGCGCGGCAGGACCGGCGGGAGACGTTGTTGGCCTCGATGCGGGATGGGCATCAGAAGCGGCATCCGGGGGACCCGGTGGTGCAGGCGCAGGCCGATGTTTCGCGGCAGGCGTTCCGGTTGGCGGGGCCTCGGTTTATGAACGTTTTTGATTTGAACCGGGAGAGCCAAACGCTGCGGCAGGCGTATGGGAGCGAGTTCGGGCAGCGGTGTTTGCTGGCGCGGCGGCTGGTGCAATCGGGTGTGCGGTTTGTGGAGGTGTCGTATAACCTGAACTTCCTGAACGGGAGCGGTTGGGACACGCACAACGAGGGGCAGTTGAAGCAGCACTTATTGATTCAGGATCTGGACCAGTCGTTTGCGACGTTGTTGCAGGATCTGGAGCGGAACAAGTTACTGGATACGACGCTGGTGGTGATTGCGACGGAGTTTGGGCGGCCGCCGGAGTTTGATGCGGGGGGCGGGCGCGGGCATCAGTCGGAGGCGTTTTCGATGGTTCTGGCCGGGGGCGGTTTGAAGACCGGGCAGGCGGTGGGGACGACCGATGAGCTGAGTAAGCGGATTGTGGAGCGGCCGGTGACGGTGCCGGATTT
>JBIKOG010000050.1:0-38836 GCA_044358225.1 Bryobacteraceae bacterium
ACTTCCCTGCCCCGCCGGCCCGTTCGATAAACTCGCCGCCCGCTGGCGCTCGCGCATCACCGTCGGTGCCGGCTTCTTACTCATCAACGCCCACGAACGCGCTCATCTCTGGCACGATCAAAGTCAGTGATCTCCCGACGCCAGACGCTGACCCTCTTCCTAGCAACGCTCCCAATCGCCGCCGGCCCGTTCGACTCACCTTCACCGCCGGCTTCCTACTCATCAACGCCCACGAACGCGCCCATCTCTGGCACCATCAAAGTCAGTGATCTCCCGACGCCAGACGCTGACCCTTTTCCTAGCAACACTTCCCTGCCCCGCCGGCCCGTTCGATAAACTCGCCGCCCGCTGGCGCTCGCGCATCACCGTCATCCGCAGCGGCCGCCCGCTCTACACCCGCCTCCGCCTCACCTTCACCGCCGCCGGCAGCTTCGTCATTGAGGAGTACGCAACCGGTGGCCAGCTCGCCTGGCTCTACAAAGGCGCCGCCCGCTTGAACGACGCAAGCGAACTCTTCCTCGACGTCGCGAGCGTCACCGACCCCAACGGCGCCGCCGCCGATCCCGGCCGCGCCCGCTACGACGCCGGCGAAACCTACAACCTCGGCGCCGTCGAATATCTCTCCGCCGCCCGCGTCCGCATCGGCGCGCTCGAACTCCAAAAGGAGCTCGAGTAACCTACCGCGCCGTCATCGAATACTTCACCACCAAACCCTCCACCGCCGTCACCGCGAACATCTGGCTCGGCGTCACGAACTCCCACTGCTGCGTCAGGATGCCATCCGCTCCCACGTTCTCCGACAGCAGCCGCCCCTCGCCCAGCTTCGCTTTCACGTCTTCAATCGACATCCCGCGCCGCAACGCCGGCCCGTCGTTGCGCGGCGCGCTCTGCGGCGGCGGCGCCTGCCGCGGCGAATCGTTGCTCATCCGCAACCCCAAATCCGCGTACTCCCGCAGCCAGTCGGCCAACTGCTCCGGCGTCACGTCCATCACGCTCACCACCCGGCGCAGGTTGAACCGCGAACCGCCGCGCATCCGCCTGTCCATCACCTCCTGCCGCTTGATCGCGCTCACCCCTTCGGCCTGCTGCCGCGCAATCCGTTCTTCCCGATACCGCCGGGACCGCTCCCGGTCCAGGTCCGCCTGGATCCGCCGCCGCCGCTGCGGATCGGTCTCCCGCCGCAAGTCCCGCTCCAGATCATTCTCGTACCGCGACCTCGGCACGTACGTCGAAACCGTCGTGCTCGTGTCGTCGCCAAACGTGCCAAACCCGCCGCCGTCCAACTGAAACTCAATCAGATCTTTCTTCACCACAATCGACGTCACCATCGCCGTCCGGTCCCGCGGAATCGACACGCCGAAGTTCTTGATCCGTTGCGAGTACTGCCTCCAATCCATCGGATCGTCGCGGTCCAGGTTCAGATCGACGCCCTGCTGCGTTCCCGGCATATCGATCTTCAGCAGGATCTGCTTGCCCATAAACGCGCGGCGCAGGTCCGCCTCGCCTGCCTGCAGCAACGCGCAGGCCGCCAGTCCCAACAACACTCGAACGGTCATGTTTATATATTCCTACGCCGCACGTCCAACGGGGAAATGTGCCGCGCCGCCTGCTTGCCCGCAAGCTTCATCGTGATCGCGAACTCGGTCTGAATCAGTTCCAACACCCGCTCCACGCCCGCCGCCCCGAAGGCGCTCAAGCCCCAGATGTACGGCCGCCCGATGCCCACCGCGCTCGCCCCCAGCGCCAGCGCCTTGAACACATCGGTGCCGCGCCGCACGCCGCCATCGATCATCACCGGAATGCGCCCGTTGATCGTCTCCACAATCTCCGGCAACGCCTCCAGCGTGCCCTGCAAGCTGTTCTCGCTCCGCCCGCCGTGGTTGCTGACGATGATGCCATCCGCGCCGTTCCGCAGGCAGTTCGCCGCGTCCTCGGCCGTCATGATGCCTTTGATGACAATCTTCATCTTCGTCGCCGCGCGCAGCCGCTCCACCAGCGTCCACGTCACCGCCCGGCCACCGGGCTTCGCCAGCGCCGGATCGATGCCTTCGTACATCCCGTGTTCTTTGTAGTAATCGGCCTGCGTCAAACCGTGGCACGCCCGGCACCGCGCCTCCGTCTTCATACCGCCGCGGTTGGCGGTCACGCGGTTGGAGGTGGTGGCGGAATCCACCGTGATCGCAAGCACCGTGCACCCCGCCTGCTCCGCCGCGCCAACGAGCCGTTTCGAAACTTCAAACTCCGCCTGCGTGTAGAGCTGATACCAAAGCGGCCCGCCGAACGCCGGCGCCACTTTGTTCACGTGCAGCGACGCGTTGGTGGATAAAATCATCTGCGCCTTCCGCGCCGCCGCCCCCCGCGCCGTGGCAACTTCCCCCTCGGCGTGGAACGCCTGGTGAGCCGCGGCTGGCGCCACCCAAATCGGGTAGGCGTGCTTCTGGCCGAACAGCGTCACCGACGTGTCGATGTTGTCGACTTCCACCTGCCGCCGCGCGCGGATCTGCCACTGCGAATAGGCGTTCTCATTCGCGCGCACCGTCCCGTCGTCGTCCGAGCCGCCCTTCAAATACTCCCAGTGCTGCGACTGCACATTCTTTTCCGCCAGCGGCAGAAAGTCAAAGATGTCGAGGGCATCTTTCGGCGACGAGAGCGCCTTGCGGGCGGGCTGGCCGCCCAGCTCCGCCGCCAGCGCCAGCAACGGCGATTGCTGCAGGTACCGCAAAAACAGACGCCGGTTCACGCCGCCACTCCCAGCTGGCGCGCCAGGTCGACAAAGTCCTTCGCGTAGATATCCATCCAGTCCTCTCTTCCCCGGTCGGCTTTGCCGCCGGGGCCGTGCTCCAATGGCCGCTCGACGAAAGCGGTCTTCAATCCCAACTTCCGCGCGGCCTGCAGATCGCCTTTGTGCGCCGCCACCATCATCACCGATTCCGGCTTCAAATCGAGCGTCGCCGCCGCGCCCAGGTACACCGCCGCGTCTGGCTTGTAGGCGCGGTAGAGTTCGCCTGACAGCACGCAGTCCCACGTCAATCCGCCGTGCCGCGCCAGGTCGACAAGGAGCGAGACGTTCCCGTTCGACAGCGTCGCGCAGATGAAGCGCCGGCGGAGCATCGCGAGGCCGCGCGCCGAGTCCGGCCACGGGTCCAGCCGGTGCCAGACGCTGTTCAGCCGGGCCCGTTGCGGCTCGGTCATGGTTTGGAGCGAATGGCGTTCGATGAGCTCGTCCAGAATCATCCGGTGCAGCGCGTCGATGTTCGTCCACCCCAGCGCGCCCGCGCGCACTTTGGCCATCGCGGGCTGATAGCCGGCGCGCCATTCGTCGGCGAACTTCGCCGCGTCGACGCGCAACTCCATCGCCGTCACTTCGTGGATGACCGATTTTCTCCAATCCACGACGGTTCCAAAAACATCAAAGGTCAGGGCGCGAACGCCAGCAATGGACATGTCCCTGCCATAATAGAAGACAGCACTACCGAACGGGAAGGACTGAATTAGGGATGCCAATACCGGTGTCGCAGATGTGGACCGTCGCGACCTATGTGATCAAGCAGAAGTTGATGGGGCGCAAGCGTTACCCGCTGACCCTCATGTTGGAACCGCTCTTCCGTTGCAATCTCGCCTGCGCCGGTTGCGGCAAGATCCAGTACCCCGCGCACGTGTTGAAACAGAACATGAGCCCGGAGGATTGTTTCAAAGCCGCCGATGAATGCGGCGCGCCCACGATCGCCATCCCGGGCGGCGAACCGCTGCTGCACCCGCAAATTCACGAAATCATCGAAGGCCTCGTCGCGCGCAAGAAGTACGTCTACATGTGCACGAACGCGCTGCTGCTCAAAGAAAAGCTGCACCTGTTCAAGCCGTCCAAATATCTCAGCTTTTCCGTCCACATGGACGGCCAGCGCGATCACCACGACTTCGCCGTCTGCAAAGAGGGCGGCTACGACGTCGCGCTCGAAGCCATTCGCGAAGCGGTGGCGAAGGGCTTCCGCGTCACCACCAACACCACGCTGTTCGACGGCACCGACCCGAACTCCGTCCGCGCGTTCTTCGACGAAATGATGGACGCCGGGGTGGAGGGCATGATGGTTTCGCCCGGCTACTCCTACGACAAGGCGCCGGACCAGAGCCACTTCCTGGGCCGCGCTCGCACGCGCACGCTGTTTAACACGATTCTTTCCAACCGCAAGGCGAATTGGCAGTTCAACATGTCGCCGCTGTTTCTGGAATTCCTGATGGGCAAGCAGCAGTTCAAGTGCACGCCCTGGGGCATGCCCACCTACAACATCTTCGGCTGGCAGAAGCCTTGCTACCTGTTGCAGGACGGCTACGCCGATACCTACGCCGAACTGCTGGCCGCCACCAACTGGGACAACTACGGCACCGAATCCGGCAACCCGAAGTGCGCCAATTGCATGGTGCATTCGGGCTACGAAGCCTCGGCGGTGGATTATACCTTTGGGTCGCTGAAGGGGTTGTTCGCGACCGCTCGCGCGACGCTGTTCGGCAAGTACGAAGACCAGGCCGCGATGGCGGCGTTGGACAAACACTTCAAGCATCCGGCGGCCGGACCGCTGGTGCAAATTCAGACGAAAGCGAAGGACGAGGTTCAGGTTTGAATCCGGACGAACTCGAAGTAGCACCTGGCTTCGCCCACGAAGAGTTGCAGGGGCAGGTGTGGGCGGCGGAGACCGAAGAGGACTTGCGCACCGGTTTGGAGAAGGCCTTCGACTATCGCGGCGACGTGACGGTGACGAAGAAGGACGGCGCGACGGTGGAGGGGTATCTGTTCGACCGCAAGAGCGGCGTGACGTTGCACGACTCCTACATCCGCATCATGCCGCCGGGGACGACGGACCGAATCAAGATTCGCTATTCGGAGATCGGCGGGGTGGCGTTTACGGGCCGGGACACGGCGTCGGGCAAGAGCTGGGACGCTTGGGTGAAGAAGTATATGGAGAAGAAGGCGGCCGGCGAAAAGAACATCGAGCTGAAGCCGGAAGCGCTCGATTAGCGGAAGAGGCTGTCGTCGATGACGAGTTGGCGGAAAACGTAGAGGATGGGTTGGCGGGCTTCGATAGTGAGCGTCCGCCCGTCGTAGGAGCCGCCGCCGGGGAGCCGTCCGGTATGGCGTTGGACGGGATGCCAGACCGGTAGCGCCCAGCGCGGGGCGCTGGGGCGCTCGGTTTTGAACAGGCTCACGGAGCCCCACTGGGCACCCAGCGTGCCCGGCGGGGCGAGGACGTTGTGGCATTCCACACGCAGTGCTGTGTCCACCGTGGCGCGGCACCAACCGGCTCCGGGCAGGTGGGCGCTCTGGTTGAGTGGCAGCGCGTAGTGCTTCCGGGGGCCGAGGAGTTCGACCTGCGTGGTGATCTTTTCCGACCACGGCCAGTCTACTTCCCATTGCACGATGCGTCCGTCCCATCCAGGGAGCAGTTTGACGACGATCGTCTGCTTGTCCAGCTGATACCAGGGGACCCGGTAGTACCTGTTATTGGGAGAGAGCCAATTGTAGTGGGGCAGGTCGATGCTCAGCGCGCCCTCGCCGCCGGGAGGCGGCGAGGGGGAGGCGGCCCTTCGCAGGACAGGCCACCAGGCGGCGGGCCAGTAGGCGGTGGAGGCCGAGAGCAGGCAGACGGTGGCGAGGGCGATGCGGCCCGCGATTTCGCGGCGGAACCGAACCTGCCAGCAGAGCACGCCAGCGCTGCCGGCGAGGACGAGCCAGAGCGCTGTTGCCTCCTGGCCCCAGGGGCGGTCCGGCGCGTAGCGGACGTAGGGTCCGAAGGTGACCACGAGGCCTGCGAGGAGCATGAGCACCACGGTTTGGAGATTGCGGCTGACGCTCGCTAGCGCCGCGACGGGCACGGCGCAACTCGCTACCATCAGCGCGGCGTTCCAGGTGAGTTCGAGCGCGTGATCCTGGAGCGGAAAGCCGCGGAGGGCGACCGTGGCCCAATGGGTTAGCGCGAATGGCAGCACGGCGGTCAACCCGAGCGTGAGTGCTTTGGCGAGCAGGAGGTCCCGGCTGCGCATCGGGCGCGCTCCCGGCCGCGGGCCGGCGAGGAAGAGCATGGCGGTAAAGAGCGCCAGTGCCGCGTGGGCGATGGCATCGGCGCCTTGCAGTCCCACATACTCGATGCGGTCCGCGAGGACTTGCAGGTTGATCCACCAACTCGCCGCGAGTGCCGCCAGCCACACGGCGGCGTAGGGCCAGGTGTGACGGAGGTCCGACTTGGCGATGTGGAGGACGAGATTCATTCGCGGATACTGGTGAGTTCGATGCGGCGTTGGACGTGGGCGATGGGCTTGCGGAGATTGTAGAACACGCGGCCTTTGCTGTAGACGGATGAGCTGGTGGAGCCGCCGCCGGCCTGCATGACGGGTGTGAGCATGGGGTCCAGCGCCGAACGGCGCGGCTTGTAGGAGAGTACGGAAGGCGAGTCCGGGGTGGGGGTGCCGGTGGACCACTGGGCGTCGAGGCGCCCGGCGAAGGTGGTGACACCGTCGCAGAGGATCCGCAGGTAGCCATCCGACCAGGATCGGCAATGGCCGAAGCCGGGGATTTCGATCGATTCATTGATCGGGGCCGGGAACGTCAGCGGCGCGCTGTAGACGGTGATTTCGGCGGTGACCGAAGAATGGAGCGGATGGCGGAAGGTGACATCGCGCGCGCCGGTGTCGGTAATGGGGCGGGGCGGAAAGAAGGCGGTGGCGCCGTGGACGGCGGTGATTACCGCGGTTTCGCCGGGGGCGAGCCCGGCGAAGCGGAGGGAGAGAGTCTGGCCCGACACGCTCCCGGGCTCAACCGCCAGTTGCACCGCGTGAGCGGGCGAGACGGACCGCTCCAGGGCGAACCAGGCGGAGTCCGGCACCCAGATGGGGAGGGTGCGGAGGAAGAGAGTCAACGCGATGACGGCGATGCGGCCGGCGCGCGTCGAGCGGGTGCGGTACTGCCAGATGAGGATGGCGACGAGGGCGACGATGTTGATCGCGTTAGTGACGGTGCTGGCGACCGCGAAGGTTTCGAGAGACCCTGGGTAGGCCTGTGCCGCCAGGATGCCGGCGGCGAAGATGCCGAGGACCCAGAGAATCAACTGCTGCAGGTTGCGCGTGATGGCGGCCAGAACGGCGACGGGCAGGATGTAGAGCGCGATTAGCATCGCGGCGTTCCACGTGAGCGCAGACAGATTGGGGGCGACCGGGAGGCCTTTGGCGGCGAGGATGACGGCGTGGGTGGCGAGGATGGGGAGGAAGATGGCGACCGTGACGACGAGCGATTTGGCTCGCAGCAAATCCTGCCAGGGGATCGGGCGGGCGAACCAGTAGGCTCGCTGGCCGGGGAGCGGTTCGCGTTGCCAGATCATCCCGGTGGCGATCATCCAGGCAACCACGACGACGGATTCCACATCCACGAACAGGTTTCGCTGCTGGCGGGGAGTGGCCAGGGTCCAGGTGGTGAGGAGGAAGAGGGCGAGCGTGGCGGCGAGGATGGGCCAGGATTGGCGGAAGTCCTTGCGGGCGATGTGGAGGATGAGGTTCATCGGACGTAGTCCTGCAGGCGGAGTCCGGTGACGGTTAGCTCCGTTTCAATGTTGACGCGCGGATTGGCGATGGAGAGCTCGATGCGCTCTGTCGGGAGCAGGTCGTGACCGGTGGGGACGTAGCCGATGAAGCGTTCGACGGGGATGGGGTTGGTTTCGAAGCTGAGCGGGGAGCGGGCGGCTTCGTGGACTTGCAGGGTGAGGGCGCGTTCGGGGTCGGCGCCGGTGAGGAAGAGTTCGAGCAGCGGCTGGATGCGGAAGGGCGCGGTGCAGCGGACCTGGAAGATGACGGCGGCTTCGGCGTGGCAGCGGCCGAGGCCGGGGATGTCGGTGATGGCGGTGGTGATGGGAACAATGCGGCGGTTGTTGTAGAGCGTCATTTGGGCGCGGAGGCGGATGTTGATGGGGTCCTTGACGTGGCGTTGGGCGAAGGCGGGATGGATGGGGATTTGGAGCCAGTAGTTGTTGCCGGTGCCGGCGCGGCGGAGTGTGGGGGAGATGAAGTCGACCTTGGCCATGCGCTCGCCGGCGGCGTCGATTTCGAGTTGGTGCGTGGGGCCGAGGGTGGCGAGTTCTGTATCGCCGATGCCGGTGACGCGGACGGGGAGGAAGAGGTGGCGGGCGTAATAGTCGTTTCTGCCGGCGTTGTTGGGGAAGGTGCGAGGGGAGTCGAGCGTGAGCGCGGCCATGGGGGCGGACGCCGTGGCGCGGGGGGACATGCCCTGGAGGGCGAGGCAGAGAGGGACGCCGGCGGCGAGCGCGACGCGGGCGATGCGTGCGCCGCGGGTGGCGTATTGCCAGATAGCGATGGCGGTGCCGAGCAGGGCGATGAGGACGAGGCTGGCGGCAGTGTTTTCTCCGCGCGCTTGCAGGAGGGAGGCGGCGAGGAGGAACGTTACGAAGAGGCCGATGAGCCAGAGGGCCATTTGTTGGAGGTTGTTGGTGACGGTGGCGAGAACGGCGAGGGGCAGGACCCAGACGGTGAGCACGATGGCGGTGCGCCAGGCGATTGCGGGCAGATATTCGGCGGGCGGAAAGCCTTCGGCGGCGAGGTAGACAACCATTCCGCAGACCAGCGGCAGGAGGGTGGCGGTGATGGTGAGGAGGGATTTGGCGGCGAGGAGATGTCGCCAATCGACGGGGCGGCCGAGCCAGTGGGCGCGGGCTCCGCAGAGCGATTCGGAATGCACGAGCATGGCGAGGAAGACGGCCGTGGAGACGAGCGTGGCGGCGATGAAGCCAACGCTCGCGTTGTCCCAGAGAAGGCGGTCCGGGGGCGGGGCGTGGAAGTTCATGTAGGCGCTCCAGCCGAGGCCGGCGAGGGAGAGGGACATGGCGAGGACCCACATCCAGGTTTGGCGGAGGTCCTTCTTTACGATGTGGAGGATGAGGTTCATGTCACGCCGCCTTCCTGGCGGCTTTGGCGAGGGCGACGAAGATGGCGCGGAGGGGCATGGCGTTGGCTTGATAGTCCGTGGCGGTGGGGAAGACTTCTTTGATTTCGCGGGCGGTGCGTTCGGGGTGCCACTGGGTTTCGACGAAGCGGACGAGGGCGGCGGTGGTTTCGGCGCGGACCCAGGTTGATGGGAGTTTGGGCGGCAGGGCGGGGATTTCAGCGCGGACTTCGATTTCGCGGAAGCGGTTGGTGAGAGTGGTTGTTTCTTCGGAGAAGGCCATGTGGCCGTCTTCGAGGAGGCCGACGTGGCTGGAGAAACTTTCGATTTCGGCGAGGTCGTGGGAGGAGATGAGAATTGTCGACTCGTCGGCGTGGGCGAGGAGGCCTTCGATGAATTCGTCGCGGATGAGGGGGTCGAGGCCGCTGAAAGGTTCGTCGAGGACGATGAGTTCGGGGCGGTAGGAGAGGGAGCTGATGAGCGCCGCTTTCATGCGCATGCCGCGGGAGAGGTGTTTCAGTTTCCGGTCGAGCGGGAGGCGGAGGAGTTGGAGGAGTTCCTGTTCACGGGCGTTGTCCCAGGTGGGGTAGAAGGGGCGCCAGAAGGCGAGGAATTCGGCGACGGTCATTGCGTCGGGCATCTCCTGGCCTTCGGAGACGTAGCCGATGCGGGCGTATTCATTGACGGTGAGCTTGCGGGAGTCCACGCCGAGGTCGGTGGCCGCGCCGGTGTGGCCGCGGAGGAGGTTCATCAGGATTTGGAGCGTGGTGGTTTTGCCGGCGCCGTTGGAGCCGACGAGGGCATAGACGCTGCCCTTCGGGACTTCGAGGTTGAGTCCGTTTAGAACCGTGTGGCGGCCGTAGCGCATGCCGAGATTGGTGGTGGTGATTACGTGGTTGCTCATCGCTTTCCTCCGTCGAGGCGGACCCAATGTTCCGCCAGTGCCTTTTGGACTTCGTTCAATTCGAGACCTAGTTTTTTTGCTTCGACTACCAGCTGTTCGAGTTCTTCCTGGAGCAGCTCGTTCTTTTCGGCGCGCGTGGAGACGGGCCGTTTGGAGACCACGGTGCCGATGCCGGGGAGGACTTCGAGGAGGCCTTCGGCGATTAGATTTTGTTGGACTTTGTGGGCGGTGTTGGGGTTGATCTTGAGCGCGGTGCTCATCGCGCGGACGGAGGGGAAGGGGTCGCCCGCGCGGAGTTGGCCGGCGAGGATGGCCTTTTTCGCGGCGTAGACTACCTGCTCGTAGAGCGGCAGTCCGGGCTGGAATTGTACCCGGAATGGAATCACAGGTGTCTCATGACACGTAGTACACCTCATTACAAGAGTTTTGTTTGGGGAAGTGTCTGCGGGCGGTCGTTGCGTTTGGGGACACGCTGAAGCATGTCCCCGGAAGGGGCTTGTGCTGTGTGGGGGGTGGGTCGGATACAATGGCGTGATATGTCACGCCTTCTGCTGGTGCTGACCGCTTGCGCCTCTTCGTTGATTGCCGCTGATGGGGACGACTTCTTTGAGTCGAAGATACGGCCGTTGCTGGCTACGCATTGCCACGCGTGCCATACGGGGGGCGCGCTGGGGAACCTGCGTCTGGATTCGCGGGAGGGCGTGCTGAAGGGCGGGAAGTCGGGGAAGGCTGTTATTGAGGGGAAGCCGGAGGCGAGCCTGCTGATTGAGGCCGTGAAGCGTACGCATGTGCGGTTGAAGATGCCACCGGTGGGGGCGCTTTCGCCGCAGGAAGTGGCGAGTTTGGAAGAGTGGGTGCGGATGGGCGTGCCGTGGCCGGAGGTGAAGCGGGAGGTGGTTGCCACGGCGGCGAAGATTACGAAAGAGCAGAAAGCGTTTTGGTCGTTTCGGCCGTTGCCCGCGGTGACGGCGACGCCGATTGATGGGTTTGTGAATGCGAAGTTGAAAGAGGCCAAGATCGCTCCGGCGCGGGCGGCCGATGCGCGGACTTGGTTGCGGCGGGTGACGCTTTCGTTGACTGGATTGGTTCCGACGCCGGAGGAGGCGGAGGCGTTTGCGAAGAATCCGAACAAGGCGGCGGCGGTGGAGAGGCTGTTGGCGTCGCCACGGTATGGGGAACGCTGGGGGCGGCACTGGCTGGACCTGGCGCGGTACTCCGATGGGGAGCTGGCGGCGAGCAAGGATACGCCGTTGCCGAATGCTTGGCGGTATCGGGATTGGGTGATCGATGCGCTGAATCGGGACTTGCGGTTTGATGTATTCGCGAAGGCGCAGATTACCGAGACGGAGGGGGCGTTGGCGGGGCTGGGGTTCCAGGCTTTGGGGGCGGGCGCGAACGATCAGCTAGATGTGACGACGAAGGTTTTCCTGGGCATGACGGTGGGTTGCGCACAGTGCCACGACCATAAGTACGACCCGATTCCGACGAAAGATTATTACTCCCTGTTGGGGGTTTTCCGGAGCACGAAAACAGTTGAGCATCCGCTGGTGGGCGAGGCGGAGGTGGCGCGGTATAAGGCGCAGAAGAAGAAAGTGGATGATTTGAAGGAGATCCTTACCGATTACCTGGCCGAGCAGACGAAGCAGTTGACGGATCTGCTGGCGCGGGATACGGCGAAGTATCTGGTGGCGACGGTTACGGGCGACGCCGCGGGGTTGGACGCGGAGACGCTGGGGCGGTGGAAGACCTATCTGGCTGACGACAACAAAGAGCACGCGTATTTGAAGGGCTGGTATGACCTGTTGAAGACCAAGCCCACCGAGGCGCAAGTGCGCGCGGAGGCGGAGAAGTATCAGGCGTTTGTGTTGGAACTGTTGGATGAGGCGCGGGAAGTCGACGATAAGAACTACGTGGCTTTCGGCGGGCGGAAGGGGCAGAAGAACGAGAACACACGGCAGTATACGAATATTGTTTCGCTTCCGGTTTTGAAGTTTTATCAGTGGCGGGAGTTGGCGTACAAGCCTTACGTGACCGATGGGTTTAAGGCGCCGGGTGGCGTGTATTTTTATGACGCCAAGCAAATTGACCGGTTCCTGGGCGGGATTGCGAAAGCCTATGTGGAGAAGTTGCGGGCCGAGATTGCGGCGGCGGAAAAAGAGTTGCCGCCGGTGTATCCGTTCCTGCATGCGGTGAAGGATGGGGACAAGCCGGCCGATATTCCAGTCGCGTTGCGCGGGGATCCGAAGACGCCGGGCGAGATGGCGCCGCGACGGTTTTTGCAGGCGCTTTGCGACGATGAGCCGGCGCGGTTTACGGAAGGCAGCGGGCGGGCGCAGTTGGCTGAGGCTGTGATCCGGCATCCGCTGACGGCGCGGGTGATTGTGAATCGGGTATGGCAGCACCACTTCGGCAAGGGCATTGTGCGAACGCCATCGAACTTCGGGCGGATGGGGGAGCGGCCGACGCATCCGGAGCTGTTGGACCAATTGGCGGCGCGGTTCATTGCGGGCGGGTGGAGCTTGAAGAAGCTGCAGCGGGAGATCGTGCTGAGCGAGACGTACGGGCGGGCGACGGCGGCGAGTGGGGATGCGGATCCGGACAATAAATTATTGGGACATTTTCCGCTGCTGCACCGGTTGGACATGGAAGCGATTCGGGATTCGGTGCTGGCGGTGACGGGGCAACTGGACCTGAAGGCGGGCGGGCCGCCGGCGGAGATTACGGATGAGAACAAGCGGCGGTCGGTTTATTTGACGGTGAGCCGGACGCGGTTGGACCCGGCGATGGCGCTGTTTGATTTTCCGGATGCGAACAATACGACCGACGAGCGGGCGGTGACGGCGGGGCCGTTGCAGGGCTTGTATTGGCTGAACAGCGCGTTTGTGACTCGGCAGGCGGGCGTGTTGGTGGAGCGGTTGGCGAAGGAAGCGGGGGCGTCCAACGAGGCTCGGATTCAAAGGGCGTATGCTTTGTTGTATGGGCGTCCGGCGGATGCTTCGGAAGTCAAGATTGGTGTGGAGTACGTTACATCGGCTGGTGCGAATGCCTGGCCGAAATATCTACAAGCCCTGTTGGGCTCCAGCGAATTTTCGAGCGTGAACTGATATGTTTCCCAGACGCAGATTTTTAGAGACGTTGGGCGGCGGCTTTGGCATGAGCGCGCTGCAGGGGATGCTGCAGGCGGACCCGGCGCGGAAGACGCATTTTGCGCCGAAGGCGAAGCATGTCATCTTTCTGTTTCTGAATGGCGGGATGTCGCAAGTTGACACTTTCGACCATAAGCCGGCGCTGGCGAAGTACGACGGGCAGCCGATGCCGGGTCCGAAGATTCGCACCGATCGGGCGAGCGGGACGCTGATGCGCAGCCCGTGGGAGTTTAAGCGGCACGGGCAGTCGGGGCTGGAAGTGAGCGAGATTTTCCCGCAGATTGCTGAGCGAATCGATAATTTCTGCCTGATTAAGAGCATGTATACGGACAACGGGAACCATGGGCCGTCGTTGCAGTTGATGAACTGCGGGCACCAGTTGCCGGGGCGGCCGTCGATGGGTTCGTGGCTGACGTATGGGCTGGGCACGGAGAACAAGAATCTGCCGGGGTTCATTGTGTTGTGCCCGGGGTTTCCGGTGTTGGGTTCGACGCTGTGGAGCGCGGGGTACATGCCGTCGTCGTATCAGGGCGTGCATATTCAGAATGCCGAGGTGGAGCCGGAGAAGTTGATCCGGCATCTGCGGAATTCGAATTTGAGTGTGGATGAACAGAAGGGGCAGTTGGCGCTGTTGGACCAGTTGAATAAACGGTACATGGCGCGAGTGGGGGATCAGCCGCAGTTGGAGGGGGCGGTGCAATCGATGGAGTCGGCCTTCCGGTTGCAGACGGAGGCGGCGGGGATTTTTGATATTCGGAAAGAGCCGGAGCATGTGCGGCGGCGGTACGATGTTTCCGACTTCGGGCGCGGGTGTTTAATGTCGCTGCGGCTGGTGGAGAGCGGCGTGCGGATGGTGCAGATTTACTTCGGCAATTTCCAGCCGTGGGACCATCACGACGACATTCGGATTCATGCGAAGTTGGCGCGGCAGAGCGATGGGCCGATTGCGGCGCTGGTGGATGATTTGAAGGCGCGCGGGTTGTTTGATGAGACGCTGATTGTGATCACGGGCGAGTTCGGGCGGACGCCGATGATTCAGAATTCGGGGTTGGAAAAGCTGGGTTGCGGGCGGGATCATAATCCGCCGGCGTTTACGACTTTGCTGGCAGGGGGCGGGATTAAGGGCGGGTTCTCGTATGGGGCTACCGATGATTTCGGGTTTAAGGCTGTGGAGAATCGGGTGCATGTGCATGATCTGCATGCGACGATTTTGAACCAGTTGGGGTTTGACCATACTCGTTTGACTTATCGCCATGCGGGGCGGGATTTCCGGTTGACCGATGTGCATGGGGAAGTGATTCGGGATTTGATTGCTTGAGAAGTTTTCGGGGTTTTGGGCACTACCTTTGTGAGTGACGAAACCGTACGACCAGGCATTTAAGCTACTGACCGAGGAGGACCCGCGGGCGACGCTCGCACTGTTTGCGGGGATTCCGCTTTCGGTAGCCATGGACGTTCGCGTGTTGGACCGCGAGGTGAACCTGTCGGCGCTACAGGTGGATAACTTGTACCGGTGCCGGACGGCGGATGCGGAGTTCCTGGTTCATATTGAGGCGGTGACGCGGTTTCGGACTGCGGCATTGGACCGGCAGTTTGATTATGTGCAGGCGATTGTTGCGAAGTACCGGATGGCGTGCCGGAGCTATCTGGTTTTGTTGACGGAGAAGGGTGTGCCGGCTTCGTTGCCGCGGGTTTTGCGGCGGGCTTATGGGGACTTTGAGGCGACGTTGCGGCTGCGGGCGGTGCGGCTGTGGCGGATTCCGGCGGCGCGGATTTTGCGGTTGGAGAGTGCACAGTTGTTGCCTTGGGTGCCGCTGTTGCGGGCGTCGACGGAGGAGATGGAAGAGGCGATGCGGCGGTTGGATGTTGCCGATGAGAACGCGTTGCGGACGCGGCTGTTCCTGTTGGGGGGACTACGGTATGGTAGTAGAGAAGCGTTCCTGGAGAGGTTGGATCAGATGATTATTTCTGAAGAAATTCTGAAAGAGTCGAGTACGTATCAGTATTTGATTGAGAAGGGCCGGGCTGCTGGGTTGGCGGAGGGTTTCGTAGACGGGCGGCGGGAAGCCTTGGTGAAGTTGCTGACACGGCGGTTTGGGCCTTTGCCGGCGGATACTCGGCGGAAGTTGAATGCGGCGACGATTGAGAAGCTGGACCGGTGGCTTGACAATGTGCTGGACGCGCCGACGTTGAAAGACGCGCTGAAGTAAGCCATGCTGGCGCGGACTCCGGAGCCTCCCTATTACGCCGTGATTTTTTCGTCGACTCGGACGGGGGACGATTCGGGGTATGCCGAGATGGCGGCGCGGATGGTGGAGTTGGCGGCGTTGCAGCCGGGGTTCTTAGGGATTGAGTCGGCGCCGGGGATTACGGTTTCCTATTGGGAGAGCGAGGCGGCGATTGCGGCCTGGCATGCCAATGCGGAGCACCTGGAGGCACAGCGGTTAGGCTATGCGCGGTGGTACTCCGCGTTTGAGTTGCGCGTGGCGCGGGTGGAACGGGCGTATTCGTTTAGAAGCGCCAGTCCAGACCCACGAGCGGGAACAGACCCAGCTGATTGCTGATTTTCAGCTCGTTCTTTTCGCGGTCCCAGGTGGCGTTGGCGAAGTTCTTGCGGTTGGTCGCGTTCTGCAGGCCGAGCCAGATTAGCAACGGCTTGTCGCGGAAGGTGAGCGTGCGGTCGACACGGAAATCGAACCGGAAGTAGTCCGCGGCACGGACGCCGTTGACCTTCGTCAGATCGAAGATTCCGCGGCGCTGTTGCTTGCTGAGCACTTCATCGAACGGCGTGTAGGGGCGGCCGCCGAAGTAGGCCAGGCGGGAGGAGAACTCCCACTTGGAGTTCAGGCGGTAGCCGCCGACGGCGTTGAAGAGGAACGGGTAGTCGAACGAACCGGGGCGCATGATGCCGTCGAGGCCGGCGTGGCGGGTGCGGCTGAAGGAGAGGTTCGACTGGCCGAACCACTTTTGCGAGAACTTCTTTTCGATGAAGAACTCGACGCCGCGGACGCGGCCGCGGCCGGCGGAGGTCATGGGGAAAAGGAGGTCGCTAACGGCGAAGGTGTCGCCGGTGTTGGCGAGCGAGAGAGACCGGTATTCGGTGGAGACGGGATAGGTGGAGTAGTTCTTTGAGAAGCCTTCGACGGTCATGCGGAGCGTGTCGCTGGCGACGTAGGAGAAGCCGGTGATGTAGTGATCGGCGCGGATGGGGGCCAAGCCGCGGTTGACCGGGAACACAGACAGGAAGAGGAAGAAGGGCTGCTGGTAGAACGTACCGTAGCTGGCTTTCCAGGACAGTTTGTTGGTGAGGCGGAAGCTGGCGCCGGCGCGGGGGCTGAAGCGGCTGGCGCCGATGTACTGGTAGTTATCGAAGCGGCCACCCCAGGTGACATTGAGGCGGGTGCCGATGTTCTTGGCCGTTTGCAGGTAGGCGCCGGTTTGACGCGCGTTGTAGGACTGGCGAATGGCGAAGCGGTTGATGTTGCGTTCGGCGGTGAAGGGGCTATCGTCACCGAGGGGCTGCGAGGCATCGTAGTTGATGCGGAACATTTTGTAGCTGCCACCGACTTGGACCTTGTCGATCATGGGGACGTAGGTCGTCAGGTCGTACTTGATGGTGGTTTCGCCTTCGCGGTTTTGCTCGCGGTAGACGATGGGGGCTTTGGCGATCAGGTCGTCGGCGTTGGTGCCGGTGGTGCCGAAGCGGATGAGATCCTTGACCTGCTGATTGACCTTGGCTTCGGAGTGGGTGACGCCGAGGAGGCCGACGGTGCGATCGCCGATGAGGCGCTGCCAGTTGAAGCCGGTGGCGGAGCGCCAGCCGTCGTAGCGGATGTCGAGGGTGGCGAGTTCGCTATCGGGTTTCTTTTCATTCGTCGGGCCGAGGCGGATGTTATCGAGGCCGGTGAAGTTGACGGCCCAGATGCGGTCCTTGGGGGTGAGATCGTAGAGGACTTTGGTGTTGAAGCTGTAGTTGACGGGGACGCCGCCGAAGCCGATGTCTTTGGTGAAGAGGTCGAGGAAGCTGCGGCGGGCGGAGACGATCCAGGAGCCCTTTTCCTTCTTGATGGGGCCTTCGAGGATGGCGCCGGCGCCGGCGAAACCGAGAGTGGCGCGGCCGGCGAATTTCTCGCGATTGCCTTCGCGCTGGGCGATTTGGAGAACGCCGGAGAGGCGGTTGATGTAAGGGCTGGGCTGGCCTCCGGTGAGGAAGTTGACGTCGCGAATGAGCTCGGAATCGAGGATGGAGACGGTGCCGCCGGCGGAGGCGAAGTTGGCGAAGTTATTGATGTTGGGGATTTCGACGTTGTCGACGACGAAGAGGTTTTCGAGCGGGCTGCCGCCGCGGACGATGATGTCGTTCCGGAAATCGTTGGAGCCGATGGCGACGCCGGGGAGCGTCTGGACATAGCGGGAAACGTCTTGGAGGGCGCCGGCGGATTTACCGATTTCGCGGGCCTGGATGAGGTAGTTGGAATTCTTGATTTCTTCGGGGGTGACGAAGACCGATTCGGTGACGGTGACGGACTGGGCGAGGAGGATGTCGACGCGGCCTTCGAGGCCGGCGCGGACTTCGACAGCGGTGGTGAGGCGGCCGCCGACATCAAGGATGTAGGAGCCGGCGCGGAGTTCGGAGAGGCGGAACTCCCCGTTGGCGTCGGAGGTGGCGCATTTCTGGGTGTTCTGGACGCAGATGCGAACGTTGGGCGAACCGACCGAGCCGCGGAGGGAGCCGACGCCGGTGGTGTCTTGACTAAGGAGTACAGATGCCGCACCTGCCAGGGCGGCGAAGAGACGAATATTCACAAGAGTTAAGATGCTGCCGATTCGATTCGGGTGCTACTTTTGATGCGACTCCTATTACCCGACTTTTAATTGGCCTTTTGTTTTGTGTGGTTGGCTGGGCGCAGCCGAAGTTTGAAGACTATCCGGTTGCGAAACCGTTTCAGGGGAAGCCGGCGGCGGCGAAAGTGGAACGGGCGGGAGACCGGATGTTCCGGACGCGGATCCGGGAGGGGGCGGCGAAGGGGCCGAACTTTGCGGGGCGGTTTACGGTGGTGCAGTGGGGGTGCGGGTCGGGGTGTGTTTCGACGGTGATTGTGGATGCGGGGAATGGGACGGTTTACCATCTGCCGGGGGCGGAGTTGGGGTGCACGGATTTGATGTGTTCAATGAACATGTTGTGCCAACAGGGGGGCGCGCCGTGGTACCGGTTGGACAGCGAGTTGCTGATTGTGAGGCACTGCAACGGGGACGTGGCGCGGACGGATTACTTACGATGGACGGGCACGAAGTTCGTGGCGGTGAAATAGAAAAGCCCCGCCGGAGGGGCGGGGCTTTCGGTGGGTTTTGATTGGCTCAGTTGGGGGTGGGGGCGGGTGCGGGCGCCGGGGCCGGTGCAGGCGCGGGGGCCGGAGCGGGGCTCGGTGCAGGCGCGGGTGCTGGTGCGGGGGCCGGAGCGGGGAGCGGGGTGCAGCTCAGGTTGCCGGAGGCGTCGAAGCCGGAGAGATAGGTGTTGGCCGGGCAGGACTTGTTGCCGAGGAGGGTGGCCGCAGAGACGGGCGCCGGGGCCGGGGCGGCGATGGTGGCGTCGAAGGTGCCGGTTTTCTTGGAGTCGTCACCGCCGTTGGACTTGGAGTTGGCCTTGACCGTGATGCGATAGTTGCCGGCGCTGAGAAGCGGCGGAGCGAGGGTGACGGTGATGCGGGTGTTGGTGTAAAGGCTGACGTTGGGCAGGAGGCCGTCGATGGTGACGGTGGGCTTGGCGGAGGCGCCGAAGCCGGAGCCGTGGATGTCCATCTGGGTGGGGTTGGGGTTGCCCGAAACAAAGGTGAACGTCACCTTTTGGATGTCGATATCGTTTTTATCCTTATCGTCGGCGCGGAGAGCGGGGGCGACACAGAGCAGGCCGAGCGCGAGGCTGGCGGAAAATTTATTGAAGATAGATGGCATGAAGTTCTCTGCCCGTAGAGTCGGAAACAGGCAGAGAACAGTGCCAAACAATCTTTAGAAAACCAGCTTGAGACCGAACTGAACGAGGCGCTGGTCGAGGGCGGAGGTCCAGGCGAGGGAGGCAGGGGTGACGATGGCGCCGAGCGTGTCGACGCTGGCGGTGGCGTTGATGCCGGTGACGTTGGTGTGGTTGAAGATGTTCGTCGATTCGAAGAAGAACTCCGGCTTCCAGCGTTCCTTGATGGGGAAGATGCGGGAGTAGCGGAGGTTCAGTTCTGAGGTGGCCGGGGCGCGGAGGGTGTTGCGGCCGACGAAGAGGGGACGCTGGAAGGCGGTGCCGGCGGTGTTGTCGCCATTGAGAATGCGGTTGCCGCCCATGTTGAAGTTTTCGCCGGACTGGGCGTTGAACAGCAGCGCGATGCGGTTGTTACTGGCGAGGTACTGGAGGGCGCGGTTGGCGGCGGTGGAGGACGTGTTCCAGACGAGATTGGCGTTGAAGGCGTGGCGGCGGTCGGTGAGGGAGTTGCCACGGTCGCGGCGGCGGTTGGAGGGGTCGGAGAGGGCGGCGGCGCCGGAATCGATGTTGTTCTGTTCAGGAGCGTCATCGATGGCGTGGGACCAGGTCCAGGAGGCGAAGGCGTCGAGGCCGCGGGAGAAGCGTTTGTCGAAGCGGAGGTTCAGGCCGTTGTAGTTCGACTTGCCGACGGACTCGGCGGAGAGGATGTTGTTGAAGCGGGTATCGATGCGGGCAGCGCCGAAGATGGGGCGGCCGTCGGCGAGGGAGTTGGGCCCGGCGATGAGGTTGATGTTGCGCCAGATGGGGAGGCGGTTTCCTTTGGTGAAGAGGTAGGTGGCGGTGACGCCGGCGTTGCCACCGAGGTCGCGGGAGATGGAGACGTTGGCGTTGCCGGAGTAGAGCGTGGCGAAGTCCGGCGATACCGTGGTTATGTCCTGCGTGGCGAGGGTGAAGCCGGTGGGGACGCCGGGGAAGACGTTGGGGAATGCCGGGGCGACGGCGTTGGTGGGGGGCACGCTGATGGAGAAGAAGACGGGGGAGCCGTTTTGCAGGATGGACTTGCGGTATTGGTCCGTTTGGAAGGGATCGTAGAAGATGCCGCCGCTGGCGCGGACGACCCATTTGCCGAGGCCGACGGCGGCGCCGAGGCGGGGGGCGAAGTTGTTCTTGTCCGTTCGGAAGGATTTGGAGGAGTTGAAGAGAGAGCTGCTGTTGGCGGCGGGAGGGCTGAAGACGTCGTAACGGAGGCCGTAGGTGATGGTGATGTTGGGGCGGGGTTTCCAGGAGTCCTGGCCGTAGAGGCTGCTGAACTGAGAGCGGTAGGAGAGCGACGGGTTGCCGACGGTTTGGGCGAAGGTGGCGTAACCTTTCGTGTTGGTGCCGGCGACGGCGGCGAGGTAGGCGGCGATGGAGGGGAAGGTATAGATGGCGTTGGTTTGCTGGGTGTAGGTATCGGGGATCCAGCGGAGGGAGCCGCCGAATTTGAGCGAATGGCGGTCGCGGTTCCAGCTGAAATTTTCGGTGATTTCCGGGGTTTTTTCTTCGTAGACGAAACCGGTGTTGGGGGAGTTGCCGAAGTTGGCGACGCCGGCGACGGTGATGGAGGGGCCGGCGACGTTGGCTTCGAACTGGTTCTGGGCCTGGGAGCGGTAGGGGATCTGGACGCGGAGTTCGTTGACGGCGTTGGGATTGATGACGGAGATGAGCTGGAGGGCGCCGGCGTGGGAGCGATCGACGAAATTGTAGGTCTGGGAGACGAGGGTGAGGCCGCCGCCGTTGTTGTAGGGCGAATCGTTGCGGTGGCCGGAGTAGCGGAGGGTAAGGCGGTTGGCGGAGTTGATTTGCCAGTCGGTTTTGGCGAGGAAGAACGTCACGTTTTGTTTGAAGGGAATGGCGTTGGCGTAGCTGGCGGGGAGGCCGAGCTGGGCGATGACGGCGGCGGAGGGGGACACGGGTTGGGGGAGATCGCGGACGACTTTTTCGTAGGAGCCGAAGAAGAAGAGTTTGTCCTTGATGAGGCGGCCGCCGGCGGAGGCGTTGATGCCATTGACGTTGATTTCCGGGGTGGGGCGGGTGAAGGCGAGGAGGGCGGGGCGGGCGCTGAAGCCGGTGCGGCGGAAGATGTAGGCGCCGGAGCCGTGGAGTTCATTGGACCCGGATTTGGTGATGGTATTGAAGACGGTGCCGACGGTGTTGCCGAATTCGGGGGCGAAGCCGTTGGAGACGGTTTGGACTTCGTCGACCCATTCATTGGAGACGGGGAGGAGGCGGATGCCGGCGCGGTCACTTTGGGTGTTGTTGGAGCCATCGAGCCGGTAGTTGATGCGGCCGTTGAAGCCATTGGCGTTGACCTTGCGGGGGACGCCGAATTCGGTGTTGCCGCGGCCGCTGACGTTGGGCTGTTGGAGGATGAAGTTGAAGGGGTTGCGGGAGACGAGGGGGAGGTTGGCGAGGACGTAGCTGGTGAGGCTGCGGCCGGTGTCGGTGCGGGCGGGGTCGATGACGGAGGAGTTGGCGGAGACGACGACTTCGGTGGAGACGCCTTTGACGGAGAGGCGGATGTCCTGGGTGACGGTGGCGCCGGCGTTGAGGGTGATTCCAGTTTGTTTGACGGGGGCGAAGCCGGGGGCTTCGACGCGGAGGTCGTATTGGCCGAGGGGGAGGATGGTGAAGCGGAAGAGGCCGGAGCCTTCGGTTTCGGCGGTTTGGATGAGGCCGGTGTTGGTGTTGGTGGCGGTGATTTTGGCGCTGGCGATGGCGGCGCCGGAGTCGTCGGTGACGGTGCCGAGGATTTGACCGTTGATGGAGGAGGCCTGGGGGAAGGCTGGGAGGGCCAGGGTTGCGAGGAGGAGGACGAGGCGAGGCAGCGGGCTATTCATGATTGGGATTCCTTTTCGCGGGGGCGAACCTACCTGATGATCGCAGATGCAGGAACGCTTCAAACACCTGGACGATTTTCCGAGTGCTGATCGCGTATACTAATGACCCAGACGTAACTATTTTGCTAGAGGCAATATGTCGGAACCTTCGGTTAGCCGCCAACATACTGTGACGCCGGGCGACTGCACGGCGAGCATCGCCGACTCCGCCGGACTACCGTGGCAGACGGTGTGGGAGCTGGCGGAAAACAAGCCGCTGAAGGAGTTGCGGAAGAACCCGTTCACTCTGTTGACGGGGGACGTGGTGACGGTGCCGCCGCCGCAGTTACGGCACAAAGACTGCGCGACGGACAAGAAGCATAAGTTTGTGGTGAAAACGGCGCCGATCCACATCCGATTGCGGGTGCTGGACGAAAACGATAAGCCGTTTGCCAACCAGCCGTTCAAGCTGCAGATTGACGGGGTGAATTTTTCGGGGCAGACGGACGGGAACGGGCGGCTGGAGCAGGAGATTCCGGCGTCGGCGAAAGAGGGCTGGCTGCTGGTGGGCGGGCAGGAGAAGTGGCGGGAGTATTACCTGAAGCTGGGGCACGTGCCGCCGATTGATACGACGCAGGGGGCGCAGGCGCGGCTCTACGACCTTGGCTACTACGACGGGGAGACCCATGGCGAGTGGAACGGGCAGACGCGGAGCGCGTTGATGATTTTTCAGATGAAGTATAAGTTGCCGGTAACGGGGAGTTATGACCAGACGACGCAGGACAAGTTGAAAGAAGTTTTCGGGTCCTGAAGAGAGAGAGTATGCCGACACCGACAGTATTCAATCTGGCCTGGTACAGCAAGCCGCTGGGCGACAAGGCAAACCCGGCGCCGGTGACGCGGGAAGCGCTATCGACACTGGGCGTGCGGAAGCAAGTGGGGGCGATCATCCTGTTTCCGTCGCTGACGACGCCGGCGATTCTGTGTGGCGAGGAGAAGCTGGAGTTACTGATCCTGGCGCAGGACCAGACACAGCTGCTGACGTGTTTGCGGCACCAGTTGAAGATATCGGCGGGGTTCGACGCGACGAAGCAAGCGGCGGCGCGGGACCTGTTTGTGGGGCCGGACAACCAACTGGTGGGGACGGCGGCGGACTGGGATTTCGAGTGGGAGCTGATCGCGTTTTCCGAGGGGGTGAAGGTATCGACGAAGTCGGGGCGGTTCGCGGGTTTCGTGGACCCGCGGGTGTACAAGAACTACACGGACGCCGGGTATAAGCATCTGTACCGGATCACGCTTTCCAACAAGTGCCTGGACGCGGCGGCGGGCGGGGATAGGGTGAGCTGCTTTCCGCAACCGCAGGACGAGTTGTTGAACAAGGTGCTGGACGGGTATCATCCGGAACTGCGGCAGGGGAAACACTACTACGCGTTTGGAGAGAAAGACGGGGATATTGATTTTCTCTCCTTCGACAAGGAGAACCCGATTCAATCGTGGCATCCGGTGTTCTGGTACCGGGAGGGGCTGGAGTATGCCACGTTCGGCCATGTGGCGGACATCCACATGGCGGCGCGGCAGAACATCCTGGCGCGGACGACGGCGCGGGTGATTGACTACAGCGCGTTCGGCACCGAAGGGGAGACGGACAAGTCGCCGGAGCTGGGCCCGGTGGTGAATATCTGTTCGAAAGATCTGATTGATATTTTCAACCAGTTCACGGATACGGACATGCTGCTGATCGGGGGCGATCTGGTGGATTGCCTGCGATCGGCCTACCCGACGGAGAAGCAGGATCTATCGAGGCCGAAGACGATCTGGGACGCGGTGGGGCTGGGGGACAACTACCGGGACAACTACAAAGACTGTGTTGATCTGATCGGCTTCTACGGGATCATTGTGCGCTACTGCGGAGCGCATTCAAAGCCGGCGTTTCTGGTGTCGGGGAACCACGACTGTTATCTGGAGCCGTATGGGCTGTCGCCACGGATTGGGATGGTGGAGGGGCCGATCGGGAAGCGGGCGAATGAAGGGATTCCGGCGGACCACAACCTGACTTTCTACGAGGCAATTTTATCGTTTGGCGAGACGTTTCACGAGTTGAAGAGCGGGCTGGAGTCGCCGTTCGACTCGACGACGTTCGACTGGTTTTACATGGTCTTCACGCCGTTCACGGATTTCTCCATCGAGATGCCGAAGCAGATGCTGGTGGCGGCGGGGTGGGGCGATGGTGAGAACGTGATTGACCCGGAAGAGATCTTTGTGGGGCAAGGGTTCGGGCATCTGCCGCGCGCGCCGGAGGCGGTGACGGAGGGGCAACTGGAGCTGATCGACCAGGCGATTGCGAAGGAGAAGAGCATGACGCTGATGACGCACTTCACGTTCGTCAGCTACCTGGAATCGATTCCGTTGAAGTTGGGGAATAAAGAGCTGGGCGATGTGTATTGCGACACGTTCCGAAACTACACCGACCGGAACATGGGCACGTTTGAACTGCTGCGGGCGGAGCTGTTGCAGGACCGGGTGGGGGCGCGAAAGATGGAGATTGTGCTGACGGGCCATTCGCACCGGCGGGCGCTGTATCTGGTGGACCGGGTGGACTATTCAGGGCGCAATTCGCTGAAGATCCGGCACTTCGACTTCATCGATTTCGCGACGGCGCAGGCCAATCACGCCGACATCATCAAGCCGGCGATCATCGTATCCGATTCCGGGGGGACGATTCCGCGGTACAACTACGGCGGGGAGTTTTCGGCGTGGGGCTCGGACATTCCGTCGGGAACGGCGGTGACGTTCAACGGGAGCGGGGGCGTTGGCGGGATTGAGACGGTGCGAACGCAGTACTGCCGGCCACGGGCGGCGGTGGCGTTGGACTACATGGACATCTACTCGGGCGATGAGGTGGTGGAGTCGTTTGAGTCGCTGGAGTTCGAGATTGCCAGGGAAGGGACGCTGGATGAGCTGGTGTTCGCACTGCGGCTGAACGAGGAGTTGACCAAGCGCGGGATTTTTGTGCGGGAGGTCCATCTGTTTTTGAAGCGCACGGGGATGCAGTGGATCAAGATCCCGATGCAGCCGGGGGCGATATCCGTGGACCCGAATGTGAGTTACTTCAACATTTCGGGCACGTCGGACGTGGGCGCGTTCATCACGCAGATGGCGACGCACAGGGATCGGGGCGCGTTTCTGGCCATGGGTTTCCGGGCGGACGAGATGCTGAGCCTGGACGAGGTGTGGCCGTTTGCGCGGTACAACTTTGACGACTACTGGTGCTGGGAGTTTCAGGTGGACTACGAGACATCGGGCCGGACGGTGTTCAACTGGGCGCCGAAGTATAAGAAGTACATGATTGAACGCGATACAGCGCGGGGAGAGTTTCCGGATTTTGACTGGCGCCGGAAAGCGGTCCCGGGGAAGTACGCGTAGGAAACGACGATGGCTGAAGAACTGACACAAGACGAAATCGCGCGGCTGAAGAACATGGAGGCGTTTAACGCCTCGATCGCCGCGACGGGCTGGCAGGTGAGCGGGAAGGTGATCCGGGAGAACCTCGCTGGGATCCGGCTGCGGAATTCGGTGTTTGAGAAGGTGCAGTTCGAGGGCGTGCGGTGGCGCGGGGCGGAGATCAGCAACACGCGATTCACGGGATGTGAGTTCACGGTGACCGATTTCGGCGGGGCGAAGCTAACGGGGGTCGAGTTCACGGACTGCGTGTTTGTGAACTGCGTGATGAACGGGGCGGAGCTGGTGCAATGCCGGTTCACGCGCTGCAAGAGCGAGAATCTGAAGGCACGGGAGGCGCGGTTTACCAAGTGCGAGTTTGACTCGTATCAGGACCGGAATGTGGTGTTTGGCGGGTCGCAGCTGCGGGAATGCACGTTTGTGGCGTCGCGGCTGGAGAACCCGTCGTTTCAGGTGGCGGTGTTGGAGCGGGTGGTGTTCCGGCGGTCGGCGTTGCGGCTGGCGGTGTTCGGGGAGATTACCGGGAGCAACCTTTTGTTCGAAGACACGATTCTGCACAAGAGTGGCTTCGTGGATTCGACGTATGGGAATTTGGGAATGGAGCGTTGCACGGTGCGCGGGGTGACGTTTGACCAGTTCGGGCTGGAGCGGGTTATACTCCGGAACTCGCCGTCGGTGGCGGCGCTGACGGTGGAGCGGAGCGATTGGAAGAACACGATGATCGCCGATTGCGGGCAGGTGACCGAGTTGACGTGGACGCGGTCGCGGTTGGCGAACTGGCAACTGGTGCGATCGATGGTGGCGTATCTGCGGGTGCGGGAGTGCGAGTTGAGCGGGGAGCCGGTGATTGCCGACTGCGAGATAGCGGGGCTGAGCGTGGCGGGCACGCGGGCGACGGGCCTGCGGATGGAGCGGACGGTTCTGCACGAGAGCGTGGAACTCCAGGGCGCGGTGTTTGACGGGTTGCGGCTGAGCGGCGTGCGTTACGCGGAGGGGCTGCGCGTGGACGGCCGGGCCGAGTACCGGAATAGCGAAGGGCGTTTTCCGGAGTAGGCTTGGAGAGAGGGCGACACGAATGAGCACGGGATCCTGGTTATTGACGGCGGCGGGGTGGGGCTCGGTGGCGGGTGGCGTTCTGGTGGCGCTGGCGGGGGTGTTGTTGATCGGCGTGCTGTTCGGGGGGCGCGGGGTGCCGGTGGGGGGCGCGGGCGCGGTGGCGATTTTTTCGTTCGGCGTGGGGCCGTTGCTGGCGGTGGCGGGGACGGTGGCGGTGGTGGCGGGGTTGAAACTGGGCGGGGGGGCGGGGTGGGCGCGGACGTATCTGGAGCTGTTCTTCTGGATGGTGGCGGTGCTGATTGGGGGTTACATTGCGTATGAGGGGAGCCGGATCCGGAGTATGGAGGCGGGGCATGTGATCCGGGGCGCGCTGTACTTTGCGTTTCTGGGGGCGCCGGCAATTGGGATGGCGATCGTGGTGCGGCTGGCGGGGCGTTAGGCGCTGTCCCAGGAGCTGCCGTCGAGGTCCGGGAAGGTGACTTTGCAGTTGCCGCCGGGGATGCGTTCGACGCGGGCGCGGCCGTTCTTATCGAGTTTGCCGGTTTCGGTGGCGCCGTTGGGGAGTTGGATGCTGTAGCGGGTGGCGGCCATGGGCTTGCCGGCCTGATCGCAGAGTTCGATTTCGATCCAGTGGCTATTGAGGGGGGGCGGCGGGAGGACGCCTTCGCAGGGGGAGTTGACGACGAGGCGATGGTAGAAGCGGCAGGCGAAGGTGTCGCCGGTTTGGCCGAATTCCCGGCGGACAGCCTGGGGCGAGCGGCGCGCGTCGCCATCGGACCAGAAGCGCCGGCGGCAGGCTTCGCCGCCCTCTTCGGCGCGGGGGCAGGGCCATTTTTCGGCGGGGACGACGCTGCCGGGGCGGAAGAGAAGGACCATGACGCGGCGATTGACGGCGTTTTCCGAGTCGCGCTGGGACTTGTTGGCGGGCTGGGAATACTGTTGGTTTTCGGCCTGGGAGAAGACCATCATGGGGTTGAATTCGCTACAGCCCTGGACGTCGCCTTTGTGGCCGGGGTCGGCGCCCTGGGCGAGGAAGGCGGAGGGTTCGAGCTTCTCCGGGTGGAGGAACGTCATGTAGGCGCGGAAGAGGCTGGCGCGGGTTTGGGGGCCGGCGACGCCGTCGGCGGCGAGGCCGTTCTGGGTTTGAAAGGACTGGATGGCCTGGGTGGTTTTGGGGCCTTTGATGCCGTCGATGGGGCCGGGGTCGGTGCCGCAGGCGGCGAGCATGGTTTGGATGGAGGAGGTTCCCCAGCCTTCGGCTTGGCCGCCCTCGTGATAGAGGGATTCCCAGATGTCGGTATCGCGGATGAGGACGGCGTAGACGGCGAGGGCGCGGCGGCCGCTGAGGCCTTTGTTGAAGGCGTCGTCGCCGGCGGGGTCGGCATGGCCGAAGACGGAGAGGGGCGCGCCGGGGTGCTCTTTGCGGAGGTTGGCGAGGTCCTGAAATTCGGACTTGGCGGAGGGGAGGACGAAGGAGGAGCCGAAGGCGAAGCGGAGGTCGTTGACCTTCCAGCAGGCGACGGGGATGAGCTCCATGCGGATGGTGTTTTTCCCCTTGCCGCCGATCATGGGGGCGGCGAGGACGGGGAGGGTGTCGATTTCGGGATGGTCTTCGGCGGCACCGCCGGGAGGGATAGGGGGCATAGGGAGGAGCTCCAGATAGGTGGATACGCCTGTCGGGGGGAGGCAGAGGGCGCGAAGTACTCTGCTATTATGCGCCAGGAGGGCGGGCTGAGGAGTAGAGTGCAAGAAAAAACGACTACGGCGCAATTTCTGTTTTTGCAAAAAGAAACTGCGCCGTAGCCGTTTTTAAAAATGGTGCGGAGAGCGGGACTTGAACCCGCACGGTGTTACCCGCTAGCACCTCAAGCTAGTGCGTCTGCCAATTCCGCCACCTCCGCAAACTCGTGGCCTACCATTACTTCTTCTGCTCCTGCTTCTGCTGACCAGCCGCCGGGGGCGGAGGCAGTTCGAGAGGCTGCTTGGAAACAACCTTACCCGTTGTCGGATCCAACAATTCGATCGAGGGCTGCTGGCCCGCGGGCTGCGTGGGCATCGGCGGCGGAATCGAACCAGGAGCCGTGGGCGTGGGAGCCGCACCTGCGTCCTTTACGTTTTCCAACACCGACTTGGCACCACCACCAGCACCACCGGATTGCCGTGTCGCAATGATCGACAAACCCAGCGACGTGACCATGAACAACACCGCCGAAGCCGTGGTAGCGCGGCTGAGAGCCGTCGCCGCACCGCGCGGGCCGAACACAGTCTGGGAACCCATTCCGCCGAACGCGCCCGCCAGATCGGCCGCCTTGCCACTTTGCAGCAGCACGACAACCACCAGGAACAAGCAGACGACGACGTGAACGATCGTCAAGATGACTGACAGAATCATAGAAGCAAATGCCTTCTGTCAGTATAGGACACCTTACCGGTACGCCGCAATTCCTGTGACATGTTCTCCGATTACAAGACAGTGCACGTGGTCGGTTCCTTCGTAGGTTTTGACCGTTTCGAGATTGCACATGTGGCGCATGATGGGGTATTCGTCCATGATGCCGTTGGCGCCGAGCAGGTCCCGGCTAAGGCGGGCGCATTCGAGCGCCATGCCCACGTTGTTCCGCTTCAGCATGGAAATGTGATGCGGGGCGAGTTTGCCGGCGTCCTTTAGCCGGCCGGACTGGAGGGCCAGGAGCTGCCCTTTGGTAATTTCGGTGATCATCCAGGCCAGCTTTTCCTGCACCAGTTGGTGGGAGGCGAGCGGGCGATTGTCGAACTGCTTGCGCTCGATGACGTATTGCCGGGCGGTTTCGTAGCAATCCATGGCGGCGCCGAGTACGCCCCAGCCGATGCCGAAGCGGGCCTGGGAGAGGCAGGCGAGCGCGCCTTTGAGGCCGCGGGCGCCGGGGAGAATGGCCGAGTCCGGCAGGCGGACATCGACGAGCGAGAGGCTGGAGGTGACCGAGGCGCGCATGGACATTTTGCCGTGAATGTCCGATGCCGTGAAGCCGGGCGTTCCTTTTTCGACGACGAAGCCGCGGATGCCTTCGTCGGTGCGGGCCCAGACGATGGCGACGTCGGCTAGTGACCCGTTGGTGATCCAGGTTTTTTCGCCGTTGAGGACCCAGCCGTTGCCGTCGCGGACGGCGCGGGTCAACATGCCGCTGGGGTTAGAGCCGAACTGGGGTTCTGTGAGGCCGAAGCAGCCGATGGCCTTGCCGGATTGGAGGAGCGGGAGCCAGCGATTTTTCTGTTCGTCGGAGCCGAAGGCGTGGAGGGGGTACATGACCAGCGCGCCTTGGACGCTGACGAAGCTGCGGAGGCCGGAGTCGCCGCGTTCGAGTTCCTGCATGATGAGGCCGTATTCGGTGTTGGTCATGCCGGCGCAGCCGTAGCCTTCGAGGTTGGCGCCGAAGAAGCCCATTTCGCCCATTTCGGAGACGAGATCCATGGGGAAGCGGCCGTCGCGGAAGCAGTCGCGAATGACGGGGACGACGCGGTCTTCGACGAACTGACGGGTCGTCCGCCGCACCAGCAACTCCTGTTCGCTGAGCGAGGCGTCCAGAAGGAAGTAATCGACACCGGTAAAGGCCATGACTTTCATTATCATCAGATTTTCCTGAGAAAACCGGCGGCGTGCGGCCACTACATAGGCATAGGTATGTTTTCGCGAATTTTCCTCTTCGTAGCGGTGGCGGCGACGCAGTTGGGCGCGCAGGCGGTGTTGGACCGCGCCTATACGGCGCTGAAAGAGAAAGACTACGACCAGGCGATCCGTCTGTTTCAACAAGGGCTGGCGGCTGAGCCGGGGCGGATTCCGGCGCGGAAGGACCTGGCGTACACGCTGCTGAAGGTGGGCGAGACGGAGGCGGCGCGCGACCAGTTTGCTGAGGCGATGCGGCGCGATCCGGCGGATCAGCATGTTGCGTTGGAATTCGCGTTTCTGGCGTATGAGACGAAGCAGCCGATCCCGGCGCGGCGCGTGTTCGACCGGTTGCGGCGGCTGGGGAACGCGACGGCGGAACAGGCGTTTCGGAATATCGATACGCCGCTGGCGGAGGGGATTGCGCGGTGGCAGAAGGCGCTGGCGGAGATTCCCGATAATTTTTCGGGGCATGAGGAGTTGGCGAAGCTGGCGGAGCTGCGGGACGAGTCGGCGTTGGCGGCGAAGCATTATGAGCGGGCGTGGCAGTTGAAGCCGGGGTATCGGGTGTTGCTGTTGGACTTGGGGCGGGTGTATACGAACTTGGGCCGGGCGGCGGATGCGCATGCGGCGTTGCTGGCGGCGTCGCGCGGGGCGGAGCCGCGGGTGGCCGAGCAGGCGCGGGAGCTATTGAACCCGCGGTATCCGTACGTTTACGAGTTTGAGGCGGCGCTGGCGCTGGATCCGGGGAATACGGATTTGCGGCGGGAATTGGCGTATCTGCTGTTGGAGATGCAGAAGAAGGCCGAGGCGGAAAAGCAGTTTGTGCAGATTGTGAAGAGCGCGCCGGAGGATCTGCTTTCGACGGCGCAGTTGGGCTTTTTGAAGCTGACGCGGCAGGATACGGCGGGGGCGCTGCCGCTGTTGGAACGGGTGCTGAAGGGCGACGACGACGAACTTTCCGACCGCGTTCGCACGGCGCTGCACATGCCCAAGGCGCTGCGGCGGCGGCCGGAGACGAGCCGCGCCGAGGTGAAGGTGGAGGCGAAGGTGCTGGCTGCGACTTCCTACGAGAAGGGCTTCATGAAAGACGCGCTGAAGTACCTGACCATCGCCAACGAGAGCGACCCGCTGGACTTTGAGGTGATGTTGAAGCTGGGCTGGGCGCACAACATTTTGAAGAACGACAACGAGGCCGTGCGCTGGTTCGACCTGGCGCGGCGGGCGCCGGACGCGAAGATTGCCGAGGAGGCGGGGAAGGCGTATCGGAATCTGGCGTCGAGCCACTCGCTGCTGCGGACGACTTTTTGGGCGCTACCGATGTTGAGTACCCGGTGGCAGGACGTGTTCGCCTATAGCCAGGTGAAGACGGAGATTTCGCTGGCGAAGTTGCCGATTAAGCCGTACTTTACGGCGCGGTTGCTGGCCGATGCGCGCGGGGTGGAGCGGGCGCGGACGGCGATGGCTAATCCGCAGTATTTGTCGGAGAGCGCGGTGATTCTGGGGGTGGGCTTTTCGACGCCGGTGAAGCACGGCGTGAGCGCGTGGGCCGAGGCGGGGACGGCGTTGCGGTTCCGCGGGCCGAGCGATCAACCGAAGGCGATGCCGGATTACCGGGGCGGGTTGGTGGTGACGCGGTTGATCGGCACGCCGATGGGCGGGGAGAATCGCGGATGGTTTGCCGAGACGGCGAACGATGTGGTGTTTGTAAGCCGGTTCGACAACGACGTGATTTTTGTGAATCAGAACAAGATCGGCTGGACCGTGGCGGAAAACCTGCAGGCGTTCACCGCCGTGAATGCCAATGCCGACGCCAAGCGCCAATACTGGGCGAGCTTTGTGGAGCTGGGCGCGGGCATCCGGACCCGTTGGGCCGCGCTGCCGCCCAACGTTCACTTCACGGTGCAGGCGCTTCGCGGCGTCCATACCCGGAACGCCGGCAACCCGCGCCGGCCCAACTACTTCGACGTCCGCGCAGGATTCTGGTATGCCATCACGCGTTAGTTTTTTCCTTTGTTTATTGGCCGTTGCGCACGGCGCGGAGCCCGCTTTCCACTTCCACGTGGCCGGGGACGACGTCGGCCCTTGGCCCGCTATTTTCCAATCCATCGGGATGACGGCGGGGACCAACGGGGTGGCGAACGTCATCGTGTTGCCCGCCGGGACGCCGGTGGCGACGGCGACGTGGCGGCCGCGCGTGGAGCAGGGGACGATTCTGATTCTGGAAGGCAACTCTGAGTTTGCCGGCGCGCTGGGCATCTTGCCGACGGATAAGCGCGTGCAGGCCCGGCAGATCCGCGACAGCCACGACGAGGGGCTGTCCATTATTTGGGAGAGGACTCTGGACCTGCCGGTGTACACCGTGCCGCCGGCGGCGAAGGTGTTTTCGCGGGAGCGATGGACGAACGCGCCATTGGCGGCGGGGATGCGATTGGGGCGCGGGGCGGTGTTCTGGTGCAATGTTACGCCGGGGCAGAAGGGGCACGAGCGGTTTCCCTACATCCTGCAGGCGCTGGCTTCTTTGGGATTGGAGCCGCCGTTTAAGTCCGGCCGGCTGTGGGCGTTTTTCGATTCTTCCTACCGGCTTCGCGCTGATCCGGATTACCTGGCCGAACGCTGGCGGGCGGCCGGGATCGGGGCGCTGCATGTGGCGGCGTGGCACTACTACGACGCCGACCCGCAGCGCGACGAGTATCTGAAGAAACTGATCGAGGCCGCGCACCGGCGCGCCATTTTGGTCTACGCCTGGGTGGAGTTGCCGCATGTGAGCGAGAAGTTCTGGAACGACCATCCGGAGTGGCGCGAGAAGACGGCGCTGCTGCAGGATGCGCAGCTGGATTGGCGTAAGTTGATGAACTTGAACAATCCGGCCTGTTCGGCCGCGGTGAAGGAGGGGATTGCAAGACTTAGCCGGCGCTTCGATTGGGATGGGCTAAACCTGGCCGAGTTGTATTTCGAATCACTGGAGGGGATCGACAATCCCTCGCGTTTTACCCCGTTTAACGACGATGTGCGGGCGGAGTTCCTGGCGCTGCACAACGCCGACCCGGTGGCGGTGGTGCGCGATAAGTCGCACCCGGCGCGGGGTAAACTGCTGGAGTTTCGGGCGATGCTGGCGCAGCGGATGCAGGAGGACTGGCTGAACGAGATCGCGAAAATCAAACGAACCCAGCCGCACCTGGACATCGTTCTGACCCACGTGGACGATAAGTTCGACACGAGGATGCGCGATGCCATCGGCGCCGAAAGCGACCGGCTGCTGCCGCAACTGGCTCGTCATGATTTCACATTTCTGATCGAAGACCCGGCCACCATCTGGCACCTTGGCCCGCAGCGGTATCCGCAGATTGCCGAGAAGTACGTGACGCCGTACCAGGACAAACTGGCGATCGATATCAACATTGTGGAGCGCTACCAGGATGTGTACCCGACGAAGCAGCAGACCGGGACGGAGCTATTCCAGTTGGTCCACCTCTCCGCGCGTGCCTTTCCGCGGGTGGCACTGTATTTTGAAAACTCGATCCGGCGGGTGGATCTGCCGCTGCTGGCGTCGGCTGCTGCGCGGGTGGACCGGATTGACCATGTGGCCGGCCGTCTGGTGATCGACTCGAAATTCGGCGCCGGGATCCCCTGGGACGGCGCGGCGAAGGTGAATGGCCGGTTATGGCCGGTGTCCAATCCCGATACGCTGTGGCTGCCGCCGGGACCGGTGGCGGTGGAGCCGTCGGCGGTGGCGCCGCCGATGCGGATCCTCGACTTCAATGGCGATTTGAAGACGGCATCGGCCCAGGCGAATGCGGTGGAGGTGAGCTACCACTCCTCCCACCGGGCCATTGCGGTGCTGGATCGACTGCCGGGCAGCGTGGAAATCGATGGCGCGCCGGCGCCGGTGGAATGGGTCAGCACCAATGGGCGCCATTCCATCCTGCTGCCCAAGGGGCAGCACGTCGTCACGTTTCTGCTTACCGCGCCGGTCCCGCCGAGAGAAGCCCCGAGTTCCGCGACGTCGGCGGCTGCCACGCCCCGGTTGACTCCGCGTAGTCCACGCCCTTTGCCGTAATGGAGTGTTGTCCGCCATCGCTGCGGAGAACCCAGCCCTGTTCTTTCAGAAACCAGAGCGGGAATTCCAGATGTTCGCGAGGGACGGCCAGCAGGTTCTCCAACTCCGGAATGCCGATTCCGCATTTCTCGGGCTGGCGCATGCGTTTGTTGTAGAGCACGGCCAGAATCGCGCGGCGCTTCCGTTGTTCCTGTTCCAGCCCCGGCGCAGCCGATTCCGGATCGAAGATGCGCCACTGTTTGGTCTGAGCGCGGGAACGCTCCACGTCGAACGCGGCGCGCTGCTCCGGATCGGACAGGACCCGGTAGGCGCGGACCAACTTCTTAAACTGCTCTTCGCTGCCGCTTTCCGGGTTATCGGGGTGCATCCGGTGGGCCAGGACGCGGTAGATTTTGTGAATCGTGTCGGCCGACGCGACGGGATTGACTTCCAGGGTTTCGTAGAAGTCTTCAAAGTCGGCGTTTCCGGGTGCCCGGTCCTCCCGAACATCTTCGAGCGAAATCCCGGCCCGGAACACGCCCGGGGAAACTGCCGTACACCAGGCGATGCGGCCGCGCGCTCGCCCGCCGTCGGGCGCCGCCAGCCCCGCGCCTTCCAACATGACCGGCGACCCGTCGCGAATCTTTTCGCCCAGCAGCAGGCCAACGCCGTACTCCCCGGTGTCCTGCACCTGGACCGCCAGCTTCTGCCAGGATCCGTCGTGCCGCTCCAGCCAGAGTTGGGCCGATTGTGTCGGCTGCTTCTCGCCTCGGTTTTTCTTTCGTCGTTCCGGAGCCTTTGCGGTGTTCACTGAGGGCTTCATCGGCATCGGCGAGCCGAAACTTTAGTACGCCGGCTCCAATTGGAGATGCTCGGTCGGCTTTGGCGCCCAGACCTGCAGCTTCTCGGCCTGCTCCACGCCCTTCACCGTAATGGAGTACCGGCCGCTATCGGTCCGCACCACCCAGCCCTGTTCCTTCAAAAACCACATGGTGAAATCCAGATGTTCGCGCGGCGTTCCCAGCAGCGCTTCCATCTCGATCATGTTCATCCCCGGGTTTTCCGCTTCGCGCAACCGCTTTAGATAGAGGGCCTTCAGCACGCCGCGCCGCTTCATCTGTTCCTGTTCGACGGATGGCGTCGCCGAATTCTGGTCGAAGACCCGCCAGTGGACCTGTTGTTTGACGCCGCGCGTGGAATCGAACGCGGCCCGCTGCTCCGGATCCGACAGGATTTTGTAGGCCGACACCAGTTGCTTGAACGCCTCGTTGCTGCCGGTTTCGCTATTGTCCGGGTGCAGACGTTGGGCCAGGATGCGGTAGATGCGGTGGATCGTCTCCAGGCTGGCGCTGGGGCTGAGCTCCATGACCTCGTAATAGTCGATGAAGTTTTCGTCGACTTTGATTCCGCCGTTGGACGCCAACGATAGATCAATACCCGCACGGAAACGTCCGTCCACCGTGGGCCGGCACCAGCAGATCTTGCCCTTCTGCCGCCCTCCGGAGCCACCGCCAAAGCCGTCACCCTCCACCATCACGTTCTGGCCGGCTTCCACCTCTTTACCCAACAGCAGCCCAACACCACCATCGGACCGGTCCCCGATCTCGGCCTCCTGCCGCGTCCACGAACCGTCCTTGTCCTCGATCCAGAACGTCAACTTGTGGCCGCCCGGCACTCGCTGCCTTGGCGTCTCCCTCCGCTCGGTTCCCGTTCGTCTTTCCACGATGTCCTCATCGGCGAGGGAACGGGGAACTTGAATCTTATCGTCCCACCCAGCCTTCGACGCGCCGCCCCCGGACCTCCATTTCCCGCACGGCTAGTAGTTCCTGCCGGGCGGAGTAGATGGTTTGCCGGATACGCAGGTACTCCCCTTCGCCCCAAATCTCTTCGGCCGCGTGGACCGCCGCCTCGCCCAGGAACTCGAGCAGCGGCCGGGTGCCCAACAACCCATCTTCGGTGAGGGTGATCCGCTCGACGACGACGAGCACCTTACCGGCGCGCCACTCGCGGGCGCCGTCCACCAGCGTGCAAGCGGGGGCATGAAACTCCTCGTGGGGATCGCGGAGCCGCCGGACGCCACCGCCCGCAGGGGCGACAAACGACCCCGCGCCGATCCGCCGCGTCACCAGGCCCATGCGCTCCAACTCCACCATCGCCCGCCGCGCCGTCATCAGGCTGACGCCGTGGCGGCCGGCGAGCGCGCGCTCCGACGCCAGACGCGCTCCCGGCGCCATGCGCCCGTCGGAGATCGTCTTCCGCAGTTTCTCCGCAATCCGTCTGTAAGCTGGTTCCCGCGCAGCTGGCATAGTATTGAGTATGAGCATAGGACACGGCGGTGCGGAACTGCCATTGGCAATGCTCCTGGTCTTTGGCGCGGCGAAGATTTTGGGAGAGCTGGCCGAATCGCTGAAGATGCCCAATATTGTGGGCGAAATTGTGGCGGGCGTGTTGTTGGGGCCGAGCGTTTTGGCGCTGGTGAGGCCCGGGCAGATCCACGAGTTGGCCGAACTGGGCGTGTTGTTCCTGCTCTTCCGCGTGGGGCTGGAGGTGAAGGCGTCGGACCTGGCGAAGGTGGGCCGGACGGCGACGTTGGTGGCGATACTGGGCGTGGTGGTGCCGCTGGCGATGGGGTATTTGATCTACCGCGCGAGCGGGGCGTCGAACATCGAATCGCTCTTTGTGGGCGCGGCGATGGTGGCGACCTCGGTCGGCATCACGGCGCAGGTGCTGGCCGGCATGGGGTTGCTGAACGTGTTGGCCAGCCGCATCATTCTGGCGGCGGCGGTGATCGACGACATTTTGGGTCTTGTGGTGCTAGCGATCGTCAGCAGCGTGGCCAAGGGGGATGTCAATGTCCTGGAGTTGGCCACCACGGCGGCCATCTCCATTGGCTTTACCATCTTCATTCTGAGTTTCGGCAGCAAGACGATGATGCGTATTCTGCCCAAGCTGGACGCGATGATGAAGGGTGTCGAATCGCAGTTCAGCCTGGCGCTGATTCTGCTGTTCGCGCTGGCGCTGTTTGCGCACTACGCCGGGGTGGCGGCGATTATCGGCGCCTTCCTGGCGGGCGTGGCGCTGGCGGAAACCGTCAATCACCGCGTGCATGTTCTGACGCAGGGGGTGACGGAGTTGCTGGTGCCGTTCTTCCTGGCCGGCATTGGATTGGCGCTGGATGTGACGGTGCTGCGGGACCCGAAGGTGCTGGCGCTGGCTGGGGCAATTACAGTGGCCGCGGTCATTTCGAAGCTAGTGGGTTGCGGGCTGGGGGCGTGGTCACTGGGGTTTGCCGATGCCAGGCGTGTGGGCGCGGGGATGGTGCCGCGGGGCGAAGTGGGCATGGTGGTGGCGCAGATCGGGGCGACGATGGGGACGATCTCGCAGCAGGCCTATAGCGTGGTGGTGGTGATGGCCGTGTTGACTACCGTCATCGCGCCGGTGCTTCTCAACTGGACCTTCGGCTCCATGGCCAGCGAGCCGCAAGAGCCTCCGCTTACCATCGAATAACATGCTCCTACTCGCCGCCGCATTGACGATTCTGGAAACGCTCACTTTGCAGGGGCCGCTGCACCATGTGCAGGGGATCGATATCGAGGGCGACACGCTGTGGGCCTCCAGCGTCGAGAAAGAGACGAAGAAGGGCTTTTTGTTTAAGCTCAATGCGCGGACCGGGCAGATTCTGCTGCAAACGGAAGTGCAGGATGGAGCGAAGTTTCATCCGGGCGGGTTGATGCTCGACGGCGATTCCATCTGGTTGCCGGTGGCCGAGTACCGGCGCACGAGCACGGCGCAGATTCAGCGGCGCGATAAGCGAACGTTGAAGCTGTTGAGCAGCTTTGAGGTGGCCGATCATATCGGGTGCGTGGCGGCGTCGGGGGATCGTTTGTACGGCGGTAACTGGGATAGCAAAGAGATTTACGAGTGGACCAAGGATGGGCGGCTGCTGGGGAAACGACCCAATGAAACCGGTACGCGCTATCAGGATATGAAGTACTTGCGGGGCAGTCTTTTCGCTGGTGGGCTGCGCGAAAAAGGGCGTGGCGCCATCGACCGTCTGGACCCGAAGACGCTCGGGCTCGTCGCCCGCCAGGATGTGGGAACCACCGACCGCGGCGTGGTCTTTACCAACGAGGGCATGACGCTTCGCGGCGGCCATCTGTACGTGCTTCCTGAAGACGCCCCTTCCCGCCTTATGAAGCTGGCGCCCGCCGCTGGGCTGCGCGTCGACTGACCGCCCGCCCGTACCGCGCCTCCATTTGGCGCACGGCCGCCACCAGTTCCGCCGGCCCATTGGGCAACGCGAAATCGGCGCCCATCCATCCCAAATGGAGCGAGAGACGGTCCCAAGAACTGGCCGCCGCCGCCCACTCGCACTCCCCGTCGGAGATCGCCATAAACACCCCGCCCGAAAATCGCTTGCCTGCTTCCTCCGCCGATAGAAACACCCGCACCCGCGCGCGGCACGTCTCAATGGATCGCCAATACCCCTCCCGTACGAAGGCCCGCAGATCGTCCGCCGGGCCCTCGCGCGCCACGAACCGCTCCTCCGCGGTGGCCTTCCCGGCGATCCGATCTGCGCGAAATGTCCGCCATGCCTCCCGGTCCACGTCCCAGGCCACCAGGTACCAACGCCCCTCCGCCAGCACCAGTTTGAAAGGCTCCACGCGCCGCGCCGAGATCTTCCCGCCATGATCGGTATAGCGGAACCGCACGCCCCGCAGATCCCGGCACGCCCCCGCCAATAGCGCCAGCAACTTCCCATCGACAGCCGCGGACGCCGCCCCCGTCACCACCACCGATTGCAACGCTCCCACCCGCCCCACCAGACGCG
>JBIKOG010000051.1:0-38786 GCA_044358225.1 Bryobacteraceae bacterium
TGGCGATATCCTCTTCGGTCTGGCCTTCGCCGGCGGTACGGATGATGAAGCCGCCGGACATGCCCTGGCGATGCTGCTGGAGAATGCGCTTCAGGCGGAGGCGTTCTTCGTCACTGGCGATTTTGCGGGAGACACCGTTGTGATCGACCGTCGGCATGTAGACGCAGTAGCGGCCGGGGAGGGCGATGTGGCTGGTGATGCGGGCGCCCTTCTGGGCGATGGGCTCTTTGGCGATCTGGACCAGGATTTCCTGGCCGGCCTTGAGCAGGTCGGTGATCGACGGGAGCGGGGGACGTTCGGTACGGTCGCGGTCGCGGAAGGAGGGACGGGGGCCACGGTCACCACCGCGATCTCCGCCGCGATCACCACCACGGTCGCCACGATCTCCGCGGTCTCCGCCACGTTCACCGCGTTCGCCACGATCCCGGTCACGATCCCGATCGCGTTCCGGACGGGCTTCGACGGCGCGTTCTTCCACAGGGGCGACGTCCGCGACAGCTTCGGGCTCCAGGGCAGGCGCTGCGCCGGCAGCTGCGGCAGCCACGGCGGGACGGTCCCCGGGGCGAGCGTCTTCCCGGTCATTGCCACGGCCACGGCGGCGACGGCCACGGCGGCCACGCTGGAAGCGGGCGCCACGATCGCGTTCGCGGAGAGCAGCCGTCAGGCTATGCGGCTGGCGGGCGGGTTCGGGGCCGCCATCGGCAGGCTCTTCGCCTTCCACCACTTCGCCGTCTTCCTCTTCGTCACCTTCTTCGGTATCGGCGGCGGCCAAGGACTCGCCACCCTCGGCGGCCACAAGTTCTTCGGCGGCGCGCTGGGCGGCGTCGGCTTCGTCTTCGTCCTCGTCGACTTCGGTGAGGAGCTCTTCGCGGGCTTCGTCGATAGCGTCGACGTCTTCCAGTTCCGTGGGGTCGATGTCGTCAGCCAGTTTGGCGAACGAATTATCAATGTACTCGGCGACGGCCTCTTCGGCGACGACCGGGGGCGGCTCGGGCATCGGCGGCGGCTCGGCGGCGGCGGGCTCGGCGACTTCCGGCTCAGCGACTTCCGGCTCAGCGGCGATCACGACAGCGGCAACGGGTTCGGGCGCGACAACAGGCTCCGGTTCCGGTTCGGGCTCCGGTTCGACGGCGGCGACAACTTCCGGCTCGGGCTCCGGCTCCGGTTCCGCGGCGGGCGGAGGAGGAGGGGGAGGCGGCGGGGGAGGCGCCACGGCAACGGGCGGACGGCGGTACTTGGCGAGCGATTCACCGGGGAGCAGGAAGACCGGCTCGGACGGTTCGGGGCTCAAGAATTCAGCCACACGGGGGGCGATGAAAGGAGCATCGGGCTGCGGGGCAGGGGCGGCGAGTTCAGGGGTGTCGGCACCCTCGACAACGGGAGGCGCATCGCTGGGGGCGTCGGCCGAAGCATACTTCGAGTCCGGCAGACCGGAACCACCACGACGGCGGCCACGATCTCCACCGCGTCCACGATCCCGGTCTCCCCGGCCACGATCCCGGCCACGGCCGCGGTCACGGCCCCGGTCGCGGTCACGATCCCGGAAGGGGCGCACTTCGCCATTGGCGGGAGCGGCGGCGGCGCCATCGGCGGCGACTACGGGCGGATCTCCGGCTTCGACTGCTTCGCCAGCTTCCAGTGCTTCCACCGGCTCGGCCGCGATGATGGGGGCGGGAGCGCGGTAGGGGGTGTGTTCCCGTTCGCGGGAGTGGCGGGCAGCCACGGGGATGGGTTTTTCGTCGCCCACTTTGTCGAGATCATCGGAGTGATCGTCGGCAAAGTCGGACACATATAAGAAGGTGTCGCGTTCCAGGCCGAGGTCGACGAAGGCCGACTGCATACCGGGGAGCACGCGGGTGACGCGGCCCTTGTGGATGCTGCCGGCGAGGGAGTACTCGTTGGCCCGTTGGAAGAAAATCTCTACAAGGACATCGTCCTCAAGAATAGCCACCTTTGTTTCGTGGCGGTTGGAAGAAATAACTAATTCTTTGCTCATCGCATGCTCTCCTTAGGGAGCAGGCGGCGCGTGGTGTAGCAGCAGTACAAAAGAAACTACCGGGTGGAGCAAAAGGCGCAAGACGGGCCGCCGACGGTGTGAGACTGCCGGGAGCGGGCCAAAGCGGGATTTGCGAAATGTCGATAGGCAACAATTTGATTGATAAACCGGCCCCATGCTTTTTGGGGGAGGGCAGCGAACATGGGACGCGGCCGGTGATTGAATCTTTTTGTACTGGCGCTGGACGAGCCGCCGCTAACGTTCTCAGTCTGCCGGGGCCGCACTACCTGGTAGCGGGCGACGGCGGGAAATTGCAGAAAAAGGGGTACAGCTGAAGCCACCGGCGGTTGCTGGTAAAGCAACGCTTCCGGGGAGGAAAGACGATTGGGCGCGGGCGGTGAAACGGCCCGCGAGGGAGGCGCCGACTGTCTGGCAGTAGGCGGGCGAGATTTGGAAGCCGTAGGTCGGCTGCGTCATCACGTGGGAAACCTGGACAAGAAAAACTGTGGCTAGCCTGCCGGGGTATCCCGGGTAGGGCCAGCGGAACTACCCACAAGTTTAGCCGATTCCGAGCGGCCGCGGAGACAGCTTTTTTTTCGCCCGGGACAGAATGAGAGCGTGCCCCCCGGCGGACCTGCCAGAATTACGATATTCGCGGCAAAAAAGTTTATGCGCCGCCTGTTGTGATGGGGATGAAAGGCGCCAGGAGTCAGGGCGCCTTTCGTCGTTTTTGTAGACTGGTTGGGTGCTACGAAGAGAGTTTTTGGCGGCGTCCGCCGCGCTGATGGCCGCGCCGAAGAAGCCGAACATCCTGTTTGTCCTGCTGGACGATCTGGGCTACGGCGACGTGGGCTGCTACGGGCAGAAGCAGATTCAAACGCCCCACATCGATTCTCTGGCGCGGGAAGGGACCCGATTCACGGACGCCTACGCGGGCGGACCGGTGTGTGCGCCGTCGCGCTGTGTATTAATGACGGGGCTACACGGCGGCCACGCACGTATTCGGTCGAACGCCGGGACGGCGCCCATCGGCCCGGAGGACAAGACGTTCCCGCTGTGGCTGCAATCGCAGGGCTACGTGTGCGGCGGGTTCGGCAAGTGGGGCCTGGGCGACGCGGGTTCACCGGGCGTTCCGTGGAAACACGGCTTCGACACATTCTTCGGCTACCTGCACCAGGTGCATGCGCACACCTACTTCCCGGAGTTCCTGTGGGAGAACGACAAGAAAGTTCCTTTGGGCGGGAAGGCGTATAGCGCGGATCTGATCGCCGAGAAGTCTTTCGCGTTTCTGCGGGCGAACAAAGACCGGCCGTTCTTCTTATATGCCACCTACACGGTGCCGCATGGACGATTCCAAACGCCAACGGTGACGCCGTACGAGGGCAAAGATTGGCCGGAGGACGAGAAGCGGTATGCGGCGATGGTGACGCAAGGCGACAGCTACGCCGGGCGGTTGCTCGGGATGCTGCGCGAGTTCGGGCTGGAGCGCGACACGCTGGTGATCTTCGCCAGCGACAACGGCGGTGTGGCGGGCGAGGGGCATTCCCTGGAGACGTTCGGCACGATGAAACTACCGGGTGGGGCGAAGCTGCGCGGGCAGAAGGGGACGCTGTATGAAGGCGGGCTGCGGGTACCGTTGATCCTGCGCTGGCCCGGGCGGGTGAAGGCGGGCGCGGTGTCGGCGGCGCCGGTGTATTTCGCCGACGTATTCGCGACGGTGATGCAGGCAGTTGACGGGAAGACGAAGAAGTACGGCGACGGCGTGTCGATGTTCGAATCGCTGAAGAAGCCGGCGGCGGAGCGGGTGATGGCGTGGGAAGACCATCGCTGGGTGGCGGCGACGAAGAAACTGCGGCCGGAGTTTGGCATGGCGGTGCGCGTGGGGGACTGGAAGGCGGTGCGGGAAAAGCCGGGCGCGCCGTTGCAGGTTTTCAACTTGAAAGAAGACCCGGGTGAGACGCGCGACCTGGCGGCGACGTCGCCGATGACGGCGCGACTGGCTGCGGCGATGGAGGCGCAGCACACGGCGCCGTTACCACATATTGGAGACATGCAGTTTGTGAAGTAGCGGCGTACCATAGGGGCATGGCGACTATGAAGGCTCTCGTCAAGCGCGAGGCCACCCCGGGGCTGTGGATGGAAGAGGTGCCCGTTCCTGAAATGGGCATCAACGATGTGAAGATTCGCGTGGATCGCGCGTCGATCTGCGGGACCGATATCCACATTTATAAGTGGGACGCGTGGGCAGCGAAGACCATTCCCGTCCCGATGGTGATTGGGCACGAGTTCGTCGGCGAGATTGTCGACGTGGGCTCCAACGTTCGCGACTTTACGCCCGGCATGCTGGTGAGCGGCGAAGGCCACGTGACGTGTGGGCTGTGCCGCAATTGCCTGGCGGGGCGGCGGCACCTGTGCGCGCATACCAGCGGCGTGGGCGTGAACCGGCCGGGATGTTTTGCCGACTACATCGTGCTGCCAATGACCAACGTGTGGCACCACGACGACAAGATCGACCGCGACGTGGCGGGGATTTTCGATCCGTTCGGCAATGCGGTGCACACAGCTCTGTCGTTCCCTGTGCTGGGCGAAGATGTGCTGGTGACGGGCGCCGGCCCGATCGGCATTATGGCCGCCGCGGTGGCGGTGCATGCGGGGGCGCGGTATACGGTGATCACCGACGTGAACCCATACCGCCTGGAGTTGGCGCGAAAACTTGGCGTGACGCTGGCGGTGGATGTGAGCAAGCAATCGCTGAAGGACGTGCAGCACGAGTTGGGGATGAAGGAGGGCTTCGACGTGGGGTTGGAAATGTCGGGCAATCCGCATGCCTTCCGGGACATGCTGGCGAACATGGCGCACGGGGCGAAGATCGCGATGCTGGGCATTCCGGCGGGCGGGGAGATGTCGATCGATTGGAACACCGTCATCTTCAACATGCTAACCATTAAGGGCATCTACGGCCGCGAGATGTACGAGACCTGGTACAAGATGACGGTGATGCTGCAATCGGGTTTGGACATCAAACCGGTGATTACGCACCGGTTCCCGGCGGAGAAGTTTTTGGAAGGGTTTGAACTGATGGCCAGCGGCGCGTCGGGGAAGATTATTCTCGACTGGCGTTCGTAGTCCGTCAGGCCGGCCAGAGGGCGAAGACGCCGGTCTCCGGATCGTAGCGATGGACTTCGCCTGAGTGGATTTCATAGACCCATCCGTGGAGGCGGAGGTTGCCTTCTTTGAGGCGCCGCTGAATGCACGGGTGCGTCTTCATGTGGGCCAACTGGGCGATGACGTTTTGCTGGCAGAGGTGGTGGAGCTTTTCGGCGGGCGAGGCGTCGGGGCAGAGTTTGTTGACCGCTTCGATGGCTTCGTCGGCGTAGTGCAGCCAGCGTTCGACGGCGGGCAGGGCTTCCAGTTTTTCGGGAGTGAGCAGGGCCTTCAACGCGCCGCAATCGGAGTGGCCGCAAATGATGATATCGGTGACTTTCAGCGCCGTTACGGCGTACTCCAGACTGGCGGAGATGCCGGAGCGATTTTCGCTATAGATGGGAACCAGGTTACCCGGCGTGCGTTCGGCGAACATGTCGCCGGGGTCGGCGTCGCAGAGTTCGGCCGGATCCACGCGGGAATCGATGCAGGTGATGAAAAGGACCTGCGGGTCCTGATGTTGGGCTAGCTCCTCATAGATGGCCCGGCGAATGGGGAACACTTTCTTGCGGAAGCGGAGGACGCCCTGGCGTATATCTTCGAGTTCAGTCATGATCCGGTGATCTCCCTGGTGAGTTGGAAATAGGCGCGCTTGCGGTCGGTGTCGATGCCCCAATTGACGGGGACCGATTGGTAGCCCTCGATGTCGAGCAGGCCCCAACTGGCGTATTCGGCGACGGCGGCGACGTAGTTGTTGGCGGGCTTGTCGAAGTCGAAGTGATCGTCTTCGTTGAAGAGGATTGGTTTGGGTCTGTAGCCATCCTGCTTGCGGACAGCGCGGACCATTTGCCCGATGCGGGCGGGGTCCTTCACTCCGTTGCCGTGGAGCAGAACGAAGTCCGACAGCCGGGTGATCTCGGGCGGGGGCAGGGTGTTGCCGTTGAAGCTGACGCCAACGGGCAAGCGGCGGCGGTGATAGGTGATCGCCTGCGCTTCCTGGATGAGAAGGGGCATCAGATCAGGACGCAGGATGTCGTGATTGTACTTGGCGTTATTGCACTCGTTGGCCACTTCCAGCAGCACGTTGCGGTACTCCCGGGAGAGGACGAATTCCACCGTGTTTTTCAGGGCGCGGCGGACGGCTTTGTCGTCCTCCAAGACCTGGTCCTGGCCGAAGTAGAAGACGCCAAGAATGGGAGCCATGCCGAGTTCGTCGGCGCGGTCGAGAATGGCACGGAGACGATTCAGGTATTCGGGAATGATGTCGCCACGTGGAGTGAACGCGCCGGTGTTCCAGGGTTGCTGCGGAGAATACCCACGCGGGTTGCCACCCTGCATATTGAGAGTTATGCCCAGCACGCCCTGCTTGCGCCATTCGGGCATGGCGGCTACGAATTCGCGGGTGTTGCGGGCCGGGTCCCAGGTCTTGGTGTCGGCGTATTGCCAGTTGGCTGTCGTGGCCGGATTGCGATCGTCGAAGATGCCCTGCACCATGCGGGTGTTGAGCAACAGACCTTCGATCTTGTGACCACGCCAGGTGCGGCCGGCGTAGGTGGGCTTGTTGTTGATGAGGAAGCGTTCGCCGTCGATCGCCAATTCGGTCTGGCGCGAACCGGCCTGGAGGGCGGCGGCGAGCAGGGCGCGACGAGTGAGCATTGTTCTCAGCGTACACTGCTAGGGATGAATATTTGTGTGTACTGCGGATCGAACCCGGGGTCTGATCCGGCGTTTCGCGATGCCGCGATGGCGTTGGGGACGGAGATGGGACGGCGCGGGGATCGACTGGTGTATGGCGGCAGCCACTTGGGGATGATGGGCATGTTGGCGGATGCGGTGCTGGCGGCGGGTGGCGCGGTGACCGGAGTCATTCCGCGGCTGTTGGTGGAAAAAGAGGCGGCGTATCTGGCGCTGGCGGACCTGCACCTGGTGGATTCGATGCACGACCGCAAGGCAAAGATGGCGGACTTGGCCGATGGATTCGTGTCGCTGCCGGGCGGCTTCGGCACGCTGGACGAGACGTTTGAAATTGCCACGTGGGCGCAGTTGGGACTGCACGCCAAGCCGCTGGTGCTGTGGAATGTGAATGGATTTTACGACGCGCTATTCACGTTTCTGGACGGGATTGTGAAGGCGGGATTGCTGCGACCGCAGCATCGTTCCTTGGTGCGCGAAGCATGCAGCCTCGACGAAGTTTTCGAGCAACTGGCGAAGCCCGTCGAACTCGGCGGCGGCAAATGGATGCCGGGAGATTTGCGCTAGAGCGACACCGATTCGCAGGGCGGCGCGGGCAACGTGACCCGAGGCGCGGACTCGACTTCAGGCGCCGGAATCGGACGGCTGGCGAACTGACGAGCGTCGTCGAGCGGCATCGCCAGAAGCGGTACCGAACATGTTTTCGTGGCGGGTGGCGAGATGCGCACCGGCAGCGAAGGTTGCTGCGGACGGCGCTTGCCGAGGCCGGCGACGGCGTTGGCCAACGCACGATCGTTGCGCGGAATCGCGTTGGCGTTATCCTGTGCCGGCAGCGCGACACAGAAGAAAGGGATCAGGAGGAGGAATCTGCCCATGCCCGTATTATCCACCACATTTCTCCTGCTTAACCTTCAACGCCTCCGGCATCCATTTTTGGAACTGGCGAATGCGCGTTTCGTGGCTGGGGTGGGTGGACATGAACTGCGAGGGGCCGCGGCCGCCGCTGGCCTGCCCCATCCGCTCCCACAATTTCGGCGCCTCGGTCGGATCGAAACAAGCCCGCGCCACGTAGATCAGGCCCATATAATCGGCCTCCGACTCATGCTCCCGCGAGAACGGCAGCAACACGCCGAACTGCGCCCCCACGCCGAGCGCCCCCATCACCGCTCGCTGCTGGCCGGGCTCCATGTCGCTGACCGCCACCCCGGCGGCCATCGTGCCAATCTGCACCAACTTCTGGTGCGCCATCCGCTCGGCGCCATGCCGCGCAATGGCGTGTGCGATCTCATGCCCCATGATGACAGCCAGCCCGTCGGCATTCTTCGCCACCGGCAGAATCCCCGTGTACACCGCCACCTTCCCGCCCGGCAGGCAGAAGGCGTTCACCTGCGGCGAGTCGATCAGATTGTAGTCCCACTGGAACCCCGGATCCTCGGCCACCGCGCTGATACGCCGTCCGATTTCCTTCACCAACTGCGCGTTCTTGCCGTCAGTAACAACCCGCTCCTGCCGCAGAATCTGGCGATACGACTGCAGCCCCAGCGCCGACTCCTGATCCCGGCTCATGTCAACAAGCTGCTTGCGCCCGGTCAGCGGCACTACCTCGCGGTTTGAAAAGAAATAGTAGATGCCGTAAATCGCGAACAGCAGAATGGGAAGCAGCTTAACGCCGCTTCCCCGCGAACCATTTCCAAGTGGGCCCATAGCGATTACCGGTTGCGCATGTAGCGGCCAATCATCCCCAGCATATCGTCGGCCACCGACCCGTCGCGATTGGAATCCAGCAGCGGCGTCAACATGCCCAACAGCCCTTCCGGCTGCGCCGCCGCGCCCTGACCGCCAAGGAACCCGCCGGCCGACGACTGCTTGCTCAACGAACCCATCACCATCGTCGCCACCACCGGCAGCATCTGCTTCAACACGTCGGCGCCGATGCCGGTCTGCTCGCTCGCCTGCGCCGCCACGTCGCGGCTCGCCTGTTTGCTTCCCAACAGGTGGCCCAGAATACCGTTGCCCTCTGCTGTGGTCTCGTCGTTGCCCAACAGTTCAGGATTGTCGATGTACTGGCTGTGATTCCCGCCGGAAAGCGCGCCCAACAAACCGTCCAGGCCACCCTCGGCCGCAATGTTCCGTTGCAATCCGCTACCCAGCGCGGGCACTAACTGCTGCAACGCGGCCGTCGTCTGGTTCTCATCCAGCCCGAAGCGGCTGCCCAATTGCCCAACAGCGGCGTTGCCACCCGCGCTCATCAACATATCAAGTAGGTTCATCGTTCTCTTTCCTTTTCTGCGGCAATCCCCATGGAGCGCCTGACTACAGATGCCGCTACCAATTTAGCTGTTTCCGAAAAACTCCGGCAGGAGATTTTTTTGTTTATGCTTGCAACGCAACGCGCATTGCGGGACTCTACCTATTCGTGGAGCGTCCGGCTTCACGGGATTGCGAGGAGACACGAAACATGGATTTCGAAACCGTTAAAGCCAAGTATCAGAGTGTGATTGACCTGGCCAAGGCGAAAAATGCGAAGTTGCACAATGTGCACATTGAAGGCGAGAAACTGCTCATCAAGGGCGACGCGCCGAACGACGACGTGAAGAACGCCATCTGGAACGAAGCGAAGTCGGTCGACCCGGTGCATGCCGATCTGACGCTCGACATCAACATCGACCCCAGCCTCCCGGCGCCCCCGCCGGACGTGAAGCACTACACCGTCGTCGCCGGCGATTCGCTGTGGCGCATCGCGCAGAACAACCTGGGCAACGGCGCGCGTTATCCGGAAATCATCGCCGCCAACCCCGGCAAGCTGAAGGACGAAAACACCGTCATTCACCCCGGCGACGTGCTGATCATCCCATAGTTCGCTAGTCTGTAAAGGAAGAAGGCGGCGGCGCTTCGGCGCCGCCGTTTTTATTTCTATGCGATACCTCCTGCTCTACAAACCCTTTGGCGTGCTGACACAGTTCACGGACCGCACCGTCCCCCCGCGGCCCACCCTCGCCGATTACGTCCCCATTCCCCATGTGTACTCCGCCGGCCGCCTCGACGCCGACAGCGAAGGCCTCCTGCTGCTCACCGACGACGGCCGCCTAAAGCATCGTCTGATGCAGCCGGAGTTCGCCCACACCCGTACCTACTACGTGCAGGTGGAGGGCATCCCGGACGATCGGGCCCTGGAGGAACTCTCTGCCGGCGTCATCGTGCAAGGGGAACGAACCCGCCCCGCCGAAGCGAAACGGATCGCCGAACCCGCGCTGGAACCCCGCGTGCCACCAGTCCGTTTCCGCGCGGCCATTCCCACATCCTGGATCTCGCTCACACTCACCGAAGGCCGCAACCGCCAGGTGCGTCGCATGACCGCCGCCGTCGGCTTTCCCACTCTGCGCCTCGTCCGCTGGTCCATGGAAAATCTCACCATCGCCGGCATGACGCCCGGCCAGTGGCGCGACCTCTCCGGCCCCGAACTGCGCTCACTCAAAAAGCGTCTCTAGCGGGACCACAACAGCCACACAAAAAACGGCCCGCCCAGCAGTGCTGTCGTCACGCCAACAGGGATCTCCATCGGCGCCAGAACGCTGCGCGAAATCGTGTCGCAAATTACCAGAAACGCGCCGCCGCCGAAGATGGAGGCGGGCATCAGCACCCGGTAATCCGGCCCCACCACCCGGCGCAACAGGTGCGGCACAATCAGTCCAACGAACGCGATCGGGCCCGTAATCGCCGTCGTGCTGCCCACCAGAATTGCGCCGGCCGCGAAGCCCTGCCATGTGATACGCCGCGTATCCACACCTCTCCCGATGGCCCACGCGTCACCGAACGAAATCACGTTCAGAACCCTCGACAGCCGCAGCAGCCAAATGAAGACCGGAACAATCACCAGTGCCAGAATCGCCAGCACCGGATACTCCACCGCGTCCACGCCGCCCAGCAGCCAGTGCGTAATCTGGAAGCTCTTGGTGATCCCGGCCAGATTGTGAAACAGCAACACCAGGGACATGCAAATCCCGTTGACCGCGATGCCCGTCAGCAAGAGTGTGAACGATGTGAACCGGCGCAACTGCCCCAGCGCGGCGACGAAAGCTATAACCACCGCCGCCCCTGCTAACGCCGCCACCCACACCACCGGGAACCCCGCCGCGTCGCCCGGATAAAACGCAATCGCCGTCACCGCGCCCAGCGACGCGGCCGAGGAAACGCCCAGGCTAGATGGCGTCGCCAGCGCGTCGCGCAGCAACGCCTGGAACAACGCGCCCGCGCCCGACAACGCCGCCCCCGTCAACAGCGCCAGCAGCGTCCGCGGCACTCGCAGATTCACGAAGATGTTCCAGTCCGGCGCCTCCCGGCGCAGCAGGTTCCCGTAGTCCATCCCCGATCCGCCAACGAACGGACAGATGATCGCCGTCACCACGGCGGCGAGCACCGATAGAAACAGCACCCGCCGTGCGCGTTGCCGGAGATCAGCGGCCATACGTCAGGAAAACCCGCCCTTCCGCATTCTGGTGCCAGTGGAACGGAACGTGAAACACGCGCTCCAGATCGGCCGGTCGCATCGCGTCGCACGGCGGACCATCGGCAACCAATCGGCCTTTCTCTAATAGCCACACCCGGTCGGCATTCTGCGCCGCCAGCGCCAAGTGGTGTGTTACCACCAGCACCAGTTGCCCGTCGTCCCGCAAGGCCCGCAACAACTCCCACAACTGCGCTTCATTCTCCGGATCCAGGTGCGCGCCCGGCTCGTCCAGTAACAAGATCGGCGCCTGCTGACACAACGCCGCCGCCACCAGCACTCGCTGCTTTTCGCCACCGCTCAACGTGGAAAACCGCCGCGTCCGGAACGGCTCCAGCCGCGCCCGCTGGATCGCCAACTCCATCGCCGCGTAGTCGTCGCTGTTCTCGTACAACCCGCGGCCATAAGGGATCCGGCCGGTCAGCACGACCTCTTCCACGGTGAACGCAATATCCACCGGAATCGCCTGCGGTACATGCGCCACCAGGCGGCACAACTCCGCCCGATCCATCGTATGTGCGGCCCGGCCTTGCACGCGACAGACGCCCCCGCTCGGCTGCTTCTGCCCGGCAATCAGATCCAGCAACGTCGATTTGCCGGCGCCATTCGGGCCTGCGATGGCGATCACCTCCGGCCCCTCCGCCGTCGCAGTTACCCCGTTCACGACGTTCGAGCCCCCCGGATAGGAAAAGGCCAAACTTTCCACCGCCAGCAAGCTCATCGCCGGTCCCCGTAGAGCATCGCCGCAAACGCCTCGGCCGCCTCCACCACCCGCGGCCCCGGCACCACAAAGATGTCCGCCGCTACCGCAAATACCTTCTTCTGCGCCACCGCGCGAATCCCCGGCTGTGTCTCCCACAGTCGCACCACGGAGCGCTTATGCTCCTCCGTCACGCCCGTCGTCGCCGCCATGTCGCCCATATCCACAATGGCGTCCGGCGCCAATCGCAACACAGCCTCCAGCGAAATCTTCGGATACGTCACCGGCGAATCCGCCAGCACGTTGCGCCCACCGGCGGCCCGGATCAGATCGTTGAGAAAAGACCCACGCCCCACCGCGATCATCCCGTCCAACCGCGCCGGCGTGCGCCCCACAATAAACAGCAACGACCGCGGCGTCTTCCCCGCATGGCGCTTCCCAATCGCCGCCAATCGCCCGCGCAAGTCCCGCTCCAGCGCGCTGCCCTTCTCCGCCAGCCCGATCGCCGCACCAATTTCCCGCACCGATCCCAGCGTCTCCTCCAGACTCGTATTTCGCAGCGCCAGTGTCCGCAACCCCAATCCATTCAACTGCGCCAGAATCTGCTTCTGCTCGGCATGAACCAGAACCAGGTCCGGCCGCAACCGTGCAATCGCCTCCACGTTCGGATTCAAATAGTCCCCCACGCGCGGCAACTTCTCCACCGCCGCCGGGTAATGACAATAAGTAGAAACCGCCACCACGCGATCCCCCGCGCCCAGCGCGAAGACCGTCTCGGTGAAACTCGGCGCTGTGGAAACAATGCGCGCGGGCGGCGCCGCCAGGGCAGCCGTAGCCGCCAGCAACAACCCGGTAACCGCGCGCATCATCGCCTGTCGCATTACTTGAACAACACCTGCAGGCCCGTCAGCATGGTGCCGCGCACCGCCTGAAAGCCGTTCTCGTAGTAGCGCTGGTTCAACACGTTATCCACCTTGGCGTACGCCTTCAGTGAAACCTTCTCTCCAGTCCAAACCATGTGACTTACTACAATATCCAGCTTTGTCACACCGTCGAATTCGTACGCCCGCGTCCGCGATCCCGCGAACAGCGGCCCGTAGTAATTCGACGACCGGTACAGGTCCGCCGTCACATCCGTCTTCCGGCCGAACTGGCGATTCACCATCGCCATGAACGAATGCGCCGGAACGCCCAGCGCGCTCCATACCCCGCGCACCGTCGAGTCCTGGTCGGTGTCCGCATTCACGTAGGCATAAGAGGCGCGGAACAGCGTGGAGCGAACCGGCCGCATCTCCGCCGTAAACTCCGCCCCGCGCGACGTGCCACCGGCACCGTTGATGTAGCCGGAGTTCCGGCCGAAGGGATCGAAGCCAGGCCGCACAATGTTGCCCGAAGAGTCGAACTGCGTAATCTGCACCGTGCGCGTATAGAACCACGTACCGCTCAAACGAACCCGGTCGCGGGAGAGGTATTGGTCCACGCCACCGCCAATGGAGTTGTACCGGTCCGGCGAAAGCCGCGGGTCGCCATAGGGGCTGAAGGCGATCGCGTTCAACACCGAGTTGTAGAAGAATCCGGTGCCGTAGCGCTCATACAAACAGGGTGCGCGATACGCATTGCCACCGTGGACACGGAGCTTGGTGCCGGACCGGGGCAGAAAGTACGAAACAGCCACATCGCCCGTCAGCGCGCGCGGCGGCGACACCGTCTGCACCTTCGCGTAGTTATTCACCGCGCCCGTATAGACGAACTCCGGCCGGTCCAGCGAGAACATCTGCGCGCGCCCCGAAAACGAAACCTGCAGCCGCTGCTGCAGCAACGACATTTGGTTGGCGAAATAGAAGGCATTCGAACGCTGCCCCGCATTCGTCCGCGTGCGAACGGTAGTCGGAGCGGGCAGCCGGTTGTCATCCAGGTTCAGGTAGCCTTCCCGTTCGAACTCATAGCCGCCCGCGAGCGAAAACCACGAGCGCGGCCGCCACTGCACCTTCGTATCCAGTGTGTCGATGTCGCCTTGAAATTGGCTGTAGTTCGACACCAGCGGCTGGAATCCCGGACCGCCGGGACCGTTCTGACCGATACGGTTGGTGTGCACGCGCTGAAAGCTGGTCTGCCAATCCGCCGTCGAATGCAACTGCTGCCGCAGGATCAACGCGCCGCTCCAGAATCGGGATGCACGGCGGTTGTCTGGATCGTTCCGGCCCGGAATGAACGTTGCATTGCCGGGAGTAATAGACTGCCCCAGCGCCGATCGAACCACCTGATCCGGCGCCAACGGAAGTCCCGGAATAATGGTGGTCGCGGGAATGTTGGCGTTCGGCAAACCGCTCGTGGTGGGGCTCAAATTGAGCTGCGCAAAATCGTCGGAGAAGAACAAACGGCCCGAAAGGAACGTCGTCCCCGTCACCGCATAGCGCACAAAGCTCTGCGCCCCGGAACTGCGCATCCGGTCGTCCCCATCTATGCCGCTCATCACGTTCAAATGGAGCAACCCGCCGCTGTAGGTCAGCCGGTTGTCCTTCACGCCGCCGCCCGCCGTAGCGCGAGTTCGCAACAACCCCAGCGTGCCGCCTTCCATCTGCAATCCGCCGTGCAGCTTGCCGCCACCGGCGTCGGTCACAACGTTCACCGTGCCACCCACCGCATTCGTTCCGTACAGCGAAGATCCAGAGCCGCGCAGCACCTCCACGCGGTCGAAATTAATCACGTTAAACGTCGACAGAAACGACGCCGAATCACCTTGCAACGAAGCCACATCGCGGAAACGCAGCCCGTCCACCAACACCGCTGTTGCGTCCGCGCGCAGTCCGCGCATCCGGATCGACGTGCCTTGTCCCGGCCCTCCCAGGTTGCGAATCAGTAAGCCCGGCGTATCCCGCAGCGCCTCCACCAGACTGTATTCATTGCGCTGCGCAATCTCCGCCGCGCCGATCACCGTAGCCGCTTTCGACACTTGATCAATCGTCTGCGCCGCTCCTTCGGCGGTCACCACAATCCGCTGGTCGATCCCGGCCAACTCCAGCTTGATCGTGACCGGATCCTTGCTGTCGATCCGCCGCGAGACGCGCCGGAACCCGTCCGCCGCCGCCTCCAGCAGATACTCCCCGCCCGGCGTTTCAGCAAACACAAATTCGCCGTTCACGCTCTGCGCGCGCGCCACCGGATCGGCCAACCCGGAGCGGTAAAGCACCAGCGATGCGCCGGTGATTGGTTTCCCTTGCGGGTCCAGCACGGTGCCATGCGGCGAAACCTGTGCAAATAGATGCGCGGTGAATAGTATCCCCGCTGCGAACGAATAAACAGACGTGTGGCTCATGAGCCCTGCCCCTCCCTCGAGAGCAAAGTGAATGCAGCCTTGGTGGCTGTTCCCAGGCAGGTCTTCGGACTTATGGGCGCCCTACTTGTCGCTACTTCCCAGACGCAATCGCGCCCAGTGTCTCTCGCAACTTTCGTTCCCAATTACCGCTGCGGGGCAGTCCCGGAATCAAACCGGGTTCCCTTTTCAACGCCCTCGCGAAAGGGCGTACCTCGGAAGCCTTGAGAATAGCAGATCTCCCCGGAAAACACGAAGCTTTTCCACTCGCGACGGCCGCCTACGAATAGGGCCGGCGCAGCTGAATCGTGATCCCCTCGGCCATCCGCCCTGGCAACAACGCACACACCAGGTTGTACAGCGGCTTGTGATTGCCGAAGTAATTCCGCACCGAATAGTCGACCACTTCCAGATCCGTCACCCCCGCCAGATACACCAGATTTTCCACCGTGTATTCGCAGTAGTGGCCCGGATTGTTCACATCGTCACGGATGATTTCAAACGGGCTCTTCCCACCCAGCAGCGCCAACCGCCGCGCCAGGTTCACCGGATTCGGCGTTTGAATCACCACGCTCCCGCCCGGCCGCAAAAGGCTCCGCAGCATCCGCAAAGTGCGCGTCGGCGGCACGTACAAATGCTCAATCACCTCCGCCATCAGGATCAGGTCGAAAGGCTCCAACCGCGGCCACGTCGACTCCTCGCTTGCCGCGTTCAAGTTGAACTCCGTATGCGTCACGCCGTCCAGCGGCTCAAACCGGTGGTCGTAAAATCCCAGCGTCGATAAAGTAACCTCGGGGAACAATTCGCGCACCAGCCGTGTCTGATTGGACATCCCGATATCCAACACGCGCAGCCGTTCCCCGTCCAGCGGCGTAAGTTCACGGAGAATGCGTTCCGCCACGGTAAGCAGATACTCATACCGCCGGCGGTGGTAATCCAGATAGCGGGCGGCGTCAGCGTCGGGGGCAGTGATCTTCCGCACCGCCTCAGCAATAGGCGGCATCTTTTTGCATTGTATCTGTTTTCAGCCCCTCCCCATCCCTGTGATAATAGGGGCGGTGCCGAAACTCCGAGATTTTGAACTGCGCATCTCCCGATTGGAAGAGGAGCTCCATCTCTTCCAGCGCATTAGCCGACTCATGGTCCGCGAAGCGTCCCTGCAACAAGTGCTGCAAAGCATCGTTGCCCTGCTGGTGGAATACCTGCAATGTGACTCCTGTATTATCTATCTCACCGATGGGTCGAAGCTCGTTCTCTGCGCCTCCAACACCGCGCCCTCTTCGGCAATCGGCCAGGTCAGGCTCTCGCTGGAAGAAGGCCTCACCGGCTGGGTGGCCCGCAATCGCCGCCTGGTCGCCATCTCCCGCGACGCCTTCAACGATCCGCGTTTCAAAGCCTTCTCCGAACTCGAAGCCGACACCTACGAAGCCTTCCTCTCCGCGCCCGTCATCGCGCGCAACCGCGTCGTCGGCGTCATCAACGTCCAACACCGCCAGCCGCACTCCTACACCGGCGATGAAATGGAACTGCTCACCACCGTCGGCGAACAGGTCGGCTGTCTCCTTCTGCTCGCCCGGCTCGACCGCGAAGCCCTCGAACGCACCGTTTCTATCGAACAGATTCTCTCCGGCGGCGTCCTCGCCGGCACGGTATAACACTCATGCGCCGCGCCATCCTCTCCCTGGTACTCCTCCTGCCTCTGGCGCACGCCGATAAGTGGAACGTCTCGCACCTCCACGATCAGGACGATTCGTCCCTCTACCTGCGCGCCATTGAATTCCCCAGCGATCAGCGCGGCATCGCCATCGGCGTCATCACGGAAAAGGGCCGCCAGAACGGTGTCGCGATGGTCACCGCCAATGGTGGCAAAACGTGGGATCAAGTGAAGCTCAAAGAGGAGCCTCTCAGCCTCGCCTGCTTCACCGACGAAGTCTGCTGGATCTCCTCGCCCAAATCCGTCTGGCGCAGCGAGGAAAGCGGCCGCGTGTGGAAGAAGGTCTCCGATACCAAGGGCATCCTGAAAATGCACTTTGTCTCCGCCACCCAGGGCTGGGCCGCCGGAGCGCGCAAATCCGCGTGGGAAACCAAGGATGGCGGGAAAACCTGGGTTCTGCTCGAAGCCCTGAAGGAAGTGAAGGCAACGCCGGAAAACGCCACATTCACGACGATCGCCATGAACGGGGTCTTTGGGCTCATCGGCGGCACTAGCCGCCCCCCACGCAAGGACGATTCCATGTTTCCCGACTGGATGGTCCCTGACGAAGCAGCCAAACGCCGCGAATGGCCGGGTATGATGATGCTCCTGGAAACCCGCGATGGCGGCAAATCCTGGACTCCTTCCGCCAGCTCCCTCTTCGGCACCCTCACCGCTCTCCGTATCCGTCCCGACTACCCCGGCGCCGCCGCCCTCCTGGAGTTCTTTCACACCTTTGAAGCCCCCTCGGAAGTCCTCTTCGTCGACTTCAAAAGCGGGAAAAGCACCTCTATCTATCGCAACAAGGCCACCGCCATCACCGACCTGATGCTCGCCCCCAGCGGCTCCGTCGTCGTTGCCGGCACAGATGCCACCGCCCTCCGCACCCTCCCCATTCCCCAAAAGCTCCGCATTCTGGAAACCGCCATCATCGAGGGCGCCAACTCCGTCATTTGGACCCAGCACGACGTCGACTACCGCGCCACCGGACGCCGCGTCCAACTGGCCCGCAAACCCAACGGCCAACTCTGGGCCGTCACCGATTCCGGTTTCATCCTCCGCCTCGACCGGGAAGTAAAAGCGGCAAAATAGGATCGTGTACCGCGCCGTATTCGTTTCCGCCCTCGCCCTCGCCGCGATGGCCCAGCCTCCCCAGAAAACTGTTCAGAAGGTGCCCGGCTTCGTCGCCCTTTGGGACTTCGTGAAGCGTGCCCCCGACGGTCGTTTCACCGCCCACCTCGCACCCGGCGATACGCACGACTTCGCCCTCGACGCCGTCAATTACGTCCGTGACTACTGGCGCGAAGGCCGCCCCGCCACCTACGACGACATCCCCGTAATCAAGGAAGGACCCTTCGGCCAGGCCGTCATCTTCCGCGACGAAACCGACCCCACCTTCCGCCCCACCCTCCTCGTCCCCCGCGCCCGCCTGCATGATTCCGGCCTCGACGCCAAAGGGTCCAACCGCTCCGTCTCCATGGCCGTCTGGCTCCGCCGCGACTCCGGCGCCCACGCCATCGCCGGCATCTGGCACGAAGGCACCGACATGGGCGGCGTCGCCCGCGTCGAAGCCGGCCGCCGCCAGTACGCCCTCTTCGCCGGCCTCGCCGCCAACAACGGCGCCTCCGCCGCCCACGTCTCCGAAAATGGCGGCCGCTCCTTTGGCGATAAATACGCCCGCAACCTCTCCGTCACCCCGGAGATCATCCCCCTCAACCAGTGGGCCGTCGTCGCCTTCTCCTTCGACAACCAACGCAACACCGTCACCGCATACCTCAACGGCAAAGCCACCGATTACTGGATCGACACCCCCGCCCAGCATCCCTTCTTCAAATGGCCTGCCGCGGCGTGGGGCAAGGACTACAACCCGCCCGAAACCAAACCGCGTAAACGCCAGGTCATCGAGAAGTCCCCCACCCGCCGCGTCGAACTCCTGACCTACGAATTCACCAAAGTCCGCGTGACAACCGAAAACGGGAAAACAACCCGCGAGCTCATGGCCCTGCGCGTCAACCCCTTCTGGTTCCCCCACGATCTCTACAATCCACGCACCCCCCAAGACGGCGGCCCCTTCACCATCGGCCGCGTCATCCATACGTCGAAAAGCGTGGGCTTCACTGGTGCCATCGGCGGTGTCGCCGTCTTTAATCGCGCCCTGTCGCCGAAACAAATGCGCGAACTCGCCGCCGTCGGTACTAAGCCCTGATCACTGCGCCGGCAGCGTGTAAGTGAACGTGTAGAAGTGGTCCTTCCCGTCAATCCGGATGTCCATGCTACCCGCCAAGCCAGCCAGCGCGTCCGTCGCCGAATCCGGCACCACCGTAATCCGCAGGTCCTGCTTCCCGCCCGCCATCGTGCCCATGTGCTGCAGAACGAACGTGCCCTTCCGCCCCGCCAGCGTCGCCGTCACCTTCTCCATCGCCACGTACCCGCCCGACCCCTTCACCGCCGACATGTGCCCCAGCATCTCTCCCTGGCTCGTCCCCGCCAGGTCGCCCGCAAACGTCTTGTCGAGCGTCATCCGCCCCACCGCCGCGCTCTCCACCGGCTTCAACTTCACCTCGAAACTCCCCTTGGCCACCTCGGCAGCTCCCGCGAACATCGTCATAAACACCACCCATAAAATCGCTGACTTGAAATTCATCTTCGCCCTATCTTCGCCAGCGAGCCAATAAAAGTCAATATTGACTTTAGTATTCTTTTTGGTTAACTATATCCAAATGAAGCAAACACCGAAAGGCTGGCCGCGCCTCTCCTCCTCCCTCTACTACAACGACGCGCCCGCCGCCATCGAATGGCTCTGCACCGCCTTCGGCTTCTCCGTCCGTCTCCGCGTCGAAGGCGAAGGCGGCCGCATCGAACACAGTGAACTCACCTACGGCGAAGCGCTCGTCATGGTCTCCCAAGCCGGCGCCAAGCCCGGCCGCGAACACTTCCCTCCCGGAGCCAGCCCCCGCGCCAACAGCGGCGCCAACACCCAGTGCCTCCTGCTCTTCGTCGACGATGTCGACGCCCACTGCGCCCATGCCCGCTCCGCCGGCGCCGTCATTGTCGATGAACCCAAGGTCCACGACTACGGCGAAGACTACTGGACCGACCGCAGCTACGCCGCCGTCGATTGCGAAGGCCACCTATGGTGGTTCACCCAGCGCCTCCGCGAGCCGCGCGAAGAGTAGCGGCAATGGTCAACACCACCCTATCAGCCCTCGCCGACGATACCCGCCGCGCCGTCGTCGACCTCCTCCACCACGAACCCCGCCGCGCCAGCGAAATCGCCGCCGCCCTGGACCTCACGCCCCAGGCCATGAGTCGCCACCTCCGCGTCCTCCGCCGCGCCGGGCTCGTCACCGAAAAGGGCATCGAAGATGACGCCCGCGTCCGCATCTACCAACTCCGCCACGAACCCTTCCGCGAACTCCGCGGCTGGCTCGACGAAGTCGAATCCTTCTGGGTCACCGAACTCAGCAGCTTCCGCGATCACGTCAACAAGCGGAAGCGCAAATGACGCCCGGCAACCAGGTCCGCGTCAGCGTCACCGTCGATGCCGACCCCGCCACCGCCTTCGGCATCTTCACCGAAGAAACCGACCTCTGGTGGCGCCGCGGCCCCCGCTTTCGCGCCTCCGGCCGCGCGCCCGGCACTCTCCGTTTCGAGCCCTGTGAAGGGGGCCGTCTCATCGAAGAGTTCGACGGCCAGTCCTTCGTCGCCGGCACAATCACCACCTGGCGTCCGCCCCACTCGTTCTCCTTTGAATGGCGCGCCACCAACTTCGCTCCCGGCGAAAGCACGCAGGTCGAAGTCACCTTTGAAGCCGTCCCCGCCGGCACCCGCGTCACCGTCGTCCACTCCGGTTGGGCCGCACTTCGTGACGATCACCCCGTCCGCCATGGCCAACCCGCCGCCGCCTTCCTCCGCACCATGGGCCTCTGGTGGGGCGACCTCCTCACCGCCCTCCGCGAACACGCACAGTACACTCGATAAAGCCATGCGCTGCCTCATCACCGGAGGGGCCGGATTCATCGCCTCCCACCTCGCCGAAACCCTCCAAAGTCAGAACCACGAAGTCGTGCTTTTCGACCTCCGCAACCTTCCCGCCGAATCGCCCCTGATCGTTGGCGATATCCGCGACACCGCCCTTCTCACAAGCACCCTTCGCGACCACCGTTCCGAAGCCATCTTCCACCTCGCCGCTCTTCCCGGCGTTCGCCTCTCCGTCCGCGAACCCGCCCGAGCCATTGATGTCAACGTCCAGGGCACCACCTCCGTCCTCGAAGCCGCGCGCCTTGCCGGCGTCCGCAAATTCACCTTCGTCTCCTCCAGCTCCGTCTACGGCCTCGGACTCCCCATGCCCTTCCAGGAAGACGTCACCCCCGCACGCCCCATCTCCCCCTACGCCGCCAGCAAACTCGCCGGCGAAGCCCTCTGCCACGCCTACGCCCATCTCTACAATCTATCCATCACCGTCACCCGCCTCTTCACCGTCTACGGCCCCCGCCAGCGGCCCGATCTCGCCTTCCACAAATTCATCGCCGCCATCGCCGCCGCCCAGCCCATCCCCATCTACGGTGCCGGCGACACCCGTCGCGACTACACCTACTGCGCCGACGCCGCCCGCGCCCTCGCCGCCACGCTCCAACTCTCCACCGGCTACGAAATCATCAACATCGCCAGCGGCCGCGCAATCCCCCTCTCCGAAGTCATCGCCACCATCGAGGCCGTTGCCAACCGCCCCGCCCTCCGCGAGTACCTCCCGCCCCAACCCGGCGATGTCGATGCCACCTTCGCCGACATCACCAAAGCCAACCGCCTCCTCCACTACGCCCCCACCGTCTCCCTCCTCGATGGCATCCGTGCCCAGTGGCAGTGGCAGACCCACTAACGCCGTTCACCCCGCCCCGCCGCATTTCGCCCCATTCTCACTCCCCGTCGCGCAAAACGGGCGCAAACTGGTTTCAATTGTACCCGAGCGCTCCCCACAGAGACCCTTTCCCCAAACAGACAACCTTTGTGGGGAGCGCTCCCTTACCACCATGAACACACCCTCGATTCGTGCCACCATTGCGAAGAGGAATTCGCGTGGAATCTTCCCGGCGGTACGAAAATAAGGTGAACCAGGGATTCTGGAGCATCGTCGCCCTTTGGTCGCTGTACGGCGTGTTCAATATGATCGTGGTGCACACCCGATCCATTCTCTATGGCAAGGCCATGAGCTGGACCGATTGCGCTCTCTACGAACTCTCCTTCGCCTGGATCTGGGCAGCCGTCACGCCCCTCGTCCTCGTGCTCAGCCGCCGCTTCCCGCTCGGCCCCGGTCACCCCTGGCGTAACGCCTTCACCCACGTCCTGTGCGCCTTCGCCGCCGCCGTTCTCACCAAGTCCATCTGGGACTTCACCGCCCTCCCCTACGTCGCCCCGTCCCTGGTCCCCACCGACTTCGAGTCGTTCCAAAAATCCGTCATCCGCGCCCTCGATTTCGGCGTCCTCCACTACTTCCTCATCATCGTTGGCCACCACGCCGTCGAGTATTACCGCAAGTATCAGGACGGACTCCTCCGCGCCTCCCAGCTTGAAACCAAACTCGCCACCGCCCAACTCCACGCCCTGAAAATGCAGCTCCACCCGCACTTTCTCTTCAACACCCTCCACTCCATCTCTGAACTCGTCCACGCCGATCCCGCCCGCGCCGAAACCATGATCGTCCGCCTCAGCGACTTCCTCCGCCTCACCCTCGATCACGTCGGAACCCCCGAAGTCCCCCTCGGCGAAGAGATCGACTTCCTCCGCCGCTATCTCGAAATCGAACAGATGCGCTTTGAAGAGCGACTCACCGTCGACTGGGAAATCGATCCCGATCTGCAACTCGTCCGCGTCCCCAACCTCATTCTCCAACCCATCGTCGAAAATGCGCTCAAGCATGGAATTTCCCGGAACACCGCCCACGGCGTTCTGCGTATCTCCTGCATGCAGGAGGACGGCAAGCTGGCCATGAAGGTCTACAACAACGGCCCCGCCCCCAAGCGCGAACCGCGGAATCTAGCCGAACCTGTCCGCGAGGGTGTCGGGCTCAACAACACGCGCAGCCGTCTCGAACGCCTCTACGGCGGCGACCACCACATCGATTTCCGCCACGCCACCGAAGGCGGATTCGAAGTCACCATCCGCATCCCCATGCGCCCACTGCCATGCCCCACATACGCACAGTAATCATTGATGACGAACGCCTCGCCCGCCAGCGCATTCGTCGCATGCTCTCCGAAGCCCCCGGCTTCGCCGTCGAAGGCGAGTTCGAAAACTCCGAAGAGGGCCTCGCCTATCTCGAAGCGAACCCGGCCGACCTGCTCTTCCTCGACATCCAAATGCCCGGCCTCGACGGCTTCGGCCTCCTCGAAGCCCTCCCTCCCGAACGAACCCCCATGGTCATCTTCGTCACCGCCTACGACGAATACGCCCTCCGCGCCTTCGAAGTCCACGCCTTCGACTATCTCCTAAAACCCTTCGACCAGGCCCGTTTCGAAAAGACCATCGAACGCGCTCGCAAGCAACTCGCCAGCGAAGACCGCACCAGCGAAAAGCTGCTGCACCTCCTCAGCGAGTTCCGCCAGCGCAACCAGGAACCCGCCCGCTTCGCCATCAAAACGCCCGGCCGTCTCTTCTTCGTTCGCCAGGAAGACATCGATTGGATGGAGGCCGCCGACAACTACGTCAGCCTCCATGTCGGCCCTGACACTCACCTCATTCGCGAAACGATGAACGCCCTCGAACAGCGCCTGGACTCCCATCGTTTCCTCCGCATCCACCGCTCCACCATCGTCAATGCCGATCGCATCAAGGAGCTTCGCCCCTGGTTCCACGGCGAATACATCGTGCTCCTCAAGGACGGCACCGAACTCACCCTCAGCCGCACCTACCGCGAACGCATCCTCAACCTGCTCGGAAACTAGCCCGCACCACCTCGCAGGCAAAATCAATCTCCGCCCGCCCCACCACATACGGCGGCAAAAATCGCAGCACATTCCCCTGCGTGCAATTGATGATCAGTCCCGCCTCCCGCGCCCGCTCCACCACCGGCGCCCCAGGCCCGTCCAGTTCCAACCCCACCATCAGTCCCCTTCCCCGCCCCCCGATCCGCTCCAGAAAGTACGTCCCCATCTCGGCGATAGCCGGCAACAGCCGCTCCGTCTCCTCCAAAAACGCCAGCGCCACCCGGCACGCCATCGGGCCCCCGCCAAACGTTGTCCCGTGCATCCCCTGCCCCAACGCCGCTCCCGCCTCCGCCGCAAACATCGTCGCCCCCAACGGCAACCCACCCCCCAACGGCTTCGCCGTCACCACCACGTCCGGCAACAATCCGAACCGCTGATACGCGAATCGCTCCCCCGTCCGCCCCAACCCGCACTGCGTCTCATCGGCAATCCACAACGCATCCCGCCGCGTCGCCACCCCCCGAATCTCCTCCAGAAACTCCGCCGTCAACGGCACAATCCCGCCCTCCCCCAGAATCGTCTCCGCCACAATCGCAATCGTCTCCTCGTTCACCGCAGCCCGCAACGCCGCCACATCGTTCGCCCCCACAAACACCACATCGGGCGTCAGCGGTCCAAACGGGTCCCGGTACTTCCCCTGCCCGGTCACCGCCAGCGCACCAGCCGACCGCCCGTGAAAGGAGCCCTCCAACGCCACAATCCGCTGCTGCCGCCGGCCCGCCGCGTGTCCCCGCGCCCGCGCCGCCTTTAGTGCTGCCTCCATCGCCTCCGTCCCGCTGTTGCTCAGGAACACCAGATCCAACCCGCTCCACGCCGCCAGCCGCGCCGCCAGCGCCTCCTGATACGGATGCCGGTGCAGGTTCGACGAATGCACACACATCGCCGCCTGCTCCCGGATCGCCGCCACCAGCGCCGGATGTCCATACCCCAGCGCATTCACACCAATCCCGGTGATGAAATCCAGATACCGCCGCCCCTCGGCATCAAAGACATAACACCCTTCCCCCCGCTCCACCAGCAGCGGCCGCGTCCCGTAAACAGGCAGCAAATGTTCCGTAGTAACCATATGCACCCATCCTGCGGCGAAACGGTCCATCACTCAAATACTATCGATAGTGTCGATTGATACTTTATAGATATGGATCTAAACGGGATCGAACTCAGCCACCTCCGCTACTTTCTCGCCGTCGCCGAAGAACTCCACTTCGGCCGCGCCGCTCTCCGCCTCCACATCGCCCAGCCGCCGCTCACCCGCCACATTCAAATCCTCGAATCCCGCCTCGACTGCCGCCTCTTCGAACGCACCTCCCGCTCCACCCGCCTCACCCCCGCTGGCGAACTCCTCCGCGACCGCACCCGCGCCATCCTCGCCGAAACGAATCTCACCTTCCAAACCATCCGCCGCGCCGCCACCGGAGAAGAGGGCCAGCTCACCGTCGCCACCGCCCCGTCCCTCATGCTCGGTGGCCTCCCGAAGATCATCCGCGCCTTCCGCCGCAAGTTCCCCCACGTCGATTTCCGCCTCCACGAAATGGCCACCAGCGCCATCCTCCAATCGGTCACCACCGGCACCGCCGACCTCGGCTTCGTCCGCGGCCGCGATAAAGATCCCCACGTCGCTGCTCACCTCACCTGGCCCGACCCGCTCGTCGCCATCGTCCCCAACGACTTCCCCAAAGGCGCCGTCAGCCTCTCCCAACTCCGCGCCCATCCGTTCGTCTTTTTCCCCCGCCACATCGGCCCCTCGCTGTACGACGAAGTAATGGCCGTTTGCCGCCGCGCCGGGTTCACGCCCGCCATCGCGCAGGAGGCCCGCCAATGGTCCAGCATCATCAGCCTCGTCAGCGCCGGCATGGGCGTCTCGCTAGCCCCCCAATCCATTCAGAGCCTGCTCCCCAAGGCCGCCCGCTACGTGCCGATACCCAAAGCCACCACCACCGTCCGCATCATCGGCCGCAAGACCGGCGCCGCCAACCCAGCCATCGAAAACTTCCTGCAAATCTGCCGCACTGCCACGCCAACTCTGCCACAGCCAAGCATCTCGGTAAGATAAATCATCCATGGCTCCCGACACGCCGACACCCTGGAGACCCCGCGTCGCAAGGGCCGCCGCGATCGGCCTCGGTGTGGCGTCCATCGGCGCCGGATCGTGGAAACTGATCGATCCCCCCAACGACACACTACTGGCTATAGCCGCAATCAGCAGCGGCGTCCTCCTCCTCCTTCCCGCCACCCGCCGCTGGGGCGCATGGTTCACCGCCGCCCTGATCATCGCCTATACGGCAACACACCAGCAGCTCCCCGCCGCTCTATTCCTGGTACCGGCAATCGCCGCCGCCATCTGGTCCCCGCGCCCCCGATCTGCCGAAGGCTCCATCATCATTTTCCTCGTCGCCGCACTCACCTGGGCCGGCATACTGCGCTTCCGGCAATCGGCGTCGCCAGGGACCATCACGGTCGAAACCGCCCCCTCCCCCCGCGGGTTTGGCCGCGTCATCATCTACGCTGCCCGCATGTTCAGCGCATGGTGCAAGCAGCTGTTCTGAAGCCGGTGGCCCTACGGCAGCATCCCCTGAAACAACCGCTCGAACAAAGCCGGATCCGCCGACACGCCGATCATCGCGTTCGGCCGCGCCCCCTCCACCCGCACCAGTCGCCCCCGCTCCCGCGGCCGCTTCCGCACCGCCAGCGCCATCATCCGCTGCGTCGTGATTGCCGGCTCCGTCAGCGTCATCGCCGCCAGCACATCCCACGCAAAGTATCGCCCGCCCCGGATCGCCTCCGCCTCCGACCGCAACAGCCGCAGCACCACCGTCGACGCCCACTCCCGCGCCTGCTCCTCAAAGAACTGCAACATCGCCGGCCCGATCGGCACCCGGTTCGTCGCGTCCAAGGGCACAATCCGCACACGCCACTCCCCGCGCAGAACCCGCTCAGCCGCCTCCGGGTCCACCCACGCGTTCCACTCCGCCGTCGGCGCCGCCGGTACGTTCCCCGGCACCTCCAACGCCCCGCCCATCCAGATCAACTCCCGCAACCCTGGCCCCGTCCGCGGCTCCAACGCAATCGCCTGGCCCAGATTCGTCAACGGCCCCAGTGCCAACACCCGCACCGGCCGCCGCAGATCCATCAACCGTTCGGCTAGAAACTCCGCGGCGCCCTTCACTTCCGGCTTCCGCTTCGGCACCGGGAACTCGTCCCGCAGCAACTTGTCCGACGCCGCCCGCCACTCCGCCGGGAAGGCACCCGTGCCCTGCACCGGCCGGTCCGCGCCGACGTACACCGGAACCCCGGTCAACCCGCCCGCCTCCAACAACCGCAAAACCGACAGCGCCCCCTCCGCCGGATGCGCCAACCCCTGCCCCACCGTCACCGCCTCAATCCGGATATTCGGCTGCCGCATCAGCCATAGCAACGCGATCAGGTCGTCAGCCCCGGCGTCGGTATCGACGATAACCGGAGTCTGCGCCAGAACCGCAACCGGCAGTAAGGACAGCAGGAAAAGAAATCGCATCGCCAGCACTCAAGTTTTTCGCTGCCGTCGCCGATAGAAGGAAAGGCGGCATGGCAGCCGTCATTGAACAGTATGCGCTACCTTTGCTCTCTTCTGCTCCTGATTTTGCTCCTCCTCGGCCCTCTGGCCCAGCAGGCGCAGGCGGCCCCTGCCAAACGGCGGTCCGGCAAACAGTCCAGCATCTCCTCGGTTCGCAACAAGCAAAAGTTCAACCGCAAGCCCAACGTCTATAGCGCCAAGCGCAACCGCCCGCTCGTCGCAAAAAAGCCGCACTGGTGGCAGCGCCGCTAACCCGTCAGCAGCGCCGCAGTTCCGCGCAGGCCAGGAGCCGCGCGTCGACAGTCGTCGACAAGTCCTCCACGTCAATGCTGCCAGGCATCGCGATGGGGCACACTCAGGCTAAAGCCATTCACCAGGCCCCCAACCTCCCCGGCCAGAGTGCCTCGCAGCACCCCAATCGGGGTGCGCTCCGCAGGCATAGACGGCGGACAGACAATCGCAAACGCAGAAACATCGATCGAGCCCATAACGAATAAGTATCCAACCCACCCCATTTCCACGGAACAAACCGCCCCAGATCCTCGTCTCCCCCTCCGATGACACAGGACCTCCGTTACGCCTTCCGCATGATCCGCCAGCACCCCTGGTTCTCCGCGGCCATCATCGCCACCCTCGCCCTCGGCATCGGCGTCAACACCACCGTCTTCACCCTCGTCAACGCCGTCCTCTTCAAGCCCCTCCCCTTCCCCGGCGGCGACCGCCTCGTCATGGCCACCGCCACCAATCCCACCCAGGACGACCAACAAGTCTCCATCTCCTACCCCGACCTCCGCGACTTCCGCCAGTCCTCCCAGTCCTTCGAGTACCTCGAAGCCATCGCCACCCTCGCCGTCAATATCAGCGAACGCGGCAACCCGCCGGAAAGATACCGCGGCGCCCGCGTCACCAGCGGCATGTTCGCCATGCTCCACGTCCAACCCGTTCTCGGCCGCGCTCTCAACCCCGCCGACGAACGCGCCGGAGCCGAATCGGCCATGTGGATCGGCCACGGCGTCTGGAAGGACCGCTACGGCAAAGACCCCACGATCATCGGCCGCTCCGTCCGCGTCAACGACAAGTCCGCCGTCATCGCCGGCGTCATGCCCGATGGCTTCAAATTTCCAAACAACGAAGACATCTGGCTCAACGCCACCCCGGACGAAAAACGGGATCGCCGCGATTTCTGGATCGTCGCCATGCTCCGCCCCGGCGTGAACAAGGAATCCGCCCAATCCGAACTCCAACTCACCGCCCGCCGCCTCGAGCAGCAGTTCCCCGACACCCACAAAGGCCACGGCGTCGCCGTCAAAACCTTCCACGAAATGATGAATGGCGGCCCCATCCGCCTCGTGTTCTCCCTCATGATGGGTGCCGTCGCTTTCGTTCTATTGATCGCCTGCGCCAACGTCGCCAACATGCTTCTCGGCCGCGCCCTCGCCCGCCGCCGCGAAATCTCCATCCGCGTCGCCCTGGGCGCCAGTCGCGCCCGCATCCTCCGCCAACTCCTTGTCGAAAGCGTTCTACTCTCCACCCTCGGCGGCGTCATCGGCCTCGCCTTCTCTCAATTCGCCATCGACGCCTTCTCCAAGGCCGTCCAAAACGTCGGCAAACCCTACTGGATCATCTTCGAGATGGACTACGTGGTCTTCGCCTATTTCGCCGGCATCTGCCTCCTCTCCGGCCTCATCTTCGGCCTCATGCCCGCTCTCCAGGCCGCCCGTGCCGACATGAATGAAACCCTCAAAGAAGGTGCCAAAGGCTCCGCCAGCCGCCGCACCGGCTATCTCTCGGCCGCCCTCGTGGTCTTCCAATTCACCCTCGCCGTCGTCCTCCTCAGCGCCGCCGGCCTCATGATCCGCAGCTTCCTGGCCGCCCAGGCCGAGTTCGCCGGCATCCAGGCCGAACAGGTCCTCCACGCCCGCGTCAATCTTCCCAGCGCGCGCTATCCCACTCCCGACTCCCGCCGTCAGTTCTACGAGAAACTCCTCCCCCGCCTCGCCGCCCTGCCCGGCGCGCAGTCGGTCTCCATGGTCTCCAACATCCCCGGCACCGGCGCCGATTCAGACAAGTTCGAAATCGCCGGCCGCCCCATCCCCGAACACGAAAACCGCCCCACCGCCGGCATCATGACCGCCGCCCCCGGCTACTTCCAACTCCTCGGCATGAACCTCGTCCAAGGCCGGGACTTCGACATCGCCGACGGTCTCGCCGGCAAAAACACCATCATCGTCAGCCGTGAATTCGCTGCGAAGTTCTTCCCCAATCAGGACCCCACCGGCCAGCGTCTCCGCTTCTTCGATGAAAAGAAACAGCCCCGCGAATGGCTCACAGTCATCGCCGTCTCCCCCAATATCCGCCAGGGCGATCCCGGCCGCCCGCAAGCCGGCCCCATCGTCACCATCCCCTACAACTGGGAAGGCCAAGGCGGCATGGCGCTTCTCATCCGCACCGCCGGCAATCCCACGGCGCTCTCCGCCGCCCTCCGCCGCGAAGTCCAACAGCTCGACGACGCCCTCCCCCTCTTCGACGTGGACCCCCTCGCAAACAACCTCGACCGGTCCCGCTGGCACCTCCGCGTCTTCGGCACGCTCTTCCTCGCCTTCGCCGCCATCGCCATGGGCATGGCCGCCGTTGGCATCTACGCCGTCATCGCCCACGCCGTCTCGCAACGAACCCGCGAAATCGGCGTCCGCCTCGCCCTCGGCGCCGGCGCCGGATCCATCGTGCGCCTCGTCCTCGCCCGCGGCCTCGTCCAGATCGCCCTCGGCATGACCATCGGCCTCGCCGCGGCCTTCTACCTCTGCCGCCTTATGGCATCGCTGCTGATCCACGTCACCCCGACTGACCCGATCACCTTCGGCACCGTCAGCCTGACCCTGCTAACCGCCGGCCTCGCCGCCTGTCTCATCCCCGCCCGCCGCGCCGGCCACCTCGATCCGCTCGAAGCCCTCCGCCACGAATAACAGTCAGACCAACATCTCCCCAGCCGGGCGCGCCAACAGCCACTCCAGCCACCCCGGCTCCCGGCCAACCGGCAACTTCGTGCGAAGCTTGCACACAAACGGCGGCCCGATCAGTTGCTCCGCCGCCGCCTCCGCATTCGCCGGTGTCAGCACGCAACAGCACAACCGGTCGCCCACCACTGCGACTGCCTGCAACCCAAATCCGAATCCCCGTTCCGCGGCCAACTTCATCATTCGCGCGGCCTCATCCTCCGCCTCCGCACGGATTCGGACGAGCAACCCGCCCCGCCACGCCAAGTCCCCCCGCGTCACCCACGCCAATTCCCGCCGCTCGCCCTGCCCCTCCAGGAACACCCGGAACGCCGCCACCGCTTCCGCAAACACAGTCTCCATCCGCCTAAACTACCAACGGAGCGGAGCCCGCCACAAGCGAACCCCGCCCCGTCGACAACAAACTACCACCGCCCGCCGCGGTACGCCCGCTCCCCATCCCGCATCTCCCGCGAAATGGCCGCGTCCAGCCGCACGCTCATATCCATCAGCCGCTCCCGTTCCCGGTGCGACACGCCGAACCCGCTCCGGCTCGCCCGCGCCGTCTCAAACCGGAATTCCCGCTCCATGGCCCACAGCCGCGAAGCCTCCCGGGGCGTGATGAGGCCCATCCGCTCCCCGCGCGCAATCCGCTCGGCGAAGTTCCGGCTGTCGGTCCGAATCACCCGGTCCGCCCCGTATCCAGGCCCGTAAGAGGCCCCGAACCCGGGACGCCCGTCATACCCCTGCGCCGCCAGAACCGCGCCAAAAGCCAAAGCGATCAATATCCGTGTCATGGTGTTGCCTCCTGTTTTGTACTGCCTGACTACGCCTATATACACTGCAATCCTCGCGCCAAATCAAAACCGCCCAAAACCACCGAAAACACCCGCAAAATCGGCAAAAACCCGGTGCAATCCATGCGCCCTGGTTGAAGTCCACCACCACCCCCAGAAATGCAAAACGCGGAGCCCGAACCACTCGGACTCCGCGTCAAAAAACACCGGCCAATCGCCACTACCAGCGGCCGCGCGGGTACATCCGCTCGCCGTCCCGCATCTGCCGCGAAATCTCCCGGTCCAGCCGCGCGCTCATATCCGCCAACCGGTCCCGCTCCCGCGGCGAAACGCCGTATCCGCTCCGGTACGCCCGCTCCGTCTCAAAGCGCAGACGCCGCTCCATATCCCACAGCTTCCGCGCTTCCCGAGGCGTAATCAAACCCATCCGTTCCCCGCGCGCAATCCGCTCGGCGAACCCGTTCCCGCGATAACCGCGATCGGTGCTGTAACCGCCACCACCATACCCAGGCCGCCCGTAAGGCTGGGCCAACATCGCCAACCCGAAAACCATTCCAAGTATTAAGCGTTTCATGGCATTTCCTCCTTGCCTACGCAAAGAAGGCTTGCAAAACCCATGCCAAATCGCAGAATCAATCACTTACATCAAATCCGCCAAACAATCCCCTGGCCGCAAACCACCACCACCGGCCGAAACCACCAAACAGCCAGGCCTACACCACCGTCGAACCAGCCACCGTCGCCACCACAGCCACGTTCCCCAACAATCCCGCCACGCTCAACCAACGCAGCTTCTCCCGCCGCACCAGCGACATCGCCGACGTCACGGCCCCCAGCAAACTCACCACCCCCATCGCCACAATGGCGAACACAACCAACGCAATCCGCCCCAGGTCCTCCGGCGAACTGGCATACACAATCCAGCCGCTCACAGCCACCGCCAGCGGCATCCCAATCGCAATTAAATTCAAAAATGGTCTCGGCATCTTACCCCTACACGCGCAGTTGCCTCGCAAAAAGCATCACCGCCATCTAGAATATGTGCATGGCCGTCCCGCTTCTTCTCCGCTGGCCCAACCGCGAGCCCGCTCACGACGCGCTCCTCGCCCTCCTCAAACCCGATCAAATCCTCGGCCCTGAACCCGTCCCCAACGCCATCACCACCGGCCTCTGGCCCGGCATCCGCACTCCAGCCAAAAAGGGCGATGCCGATATCGCCAGCGCCTCCCGTGAACCCTGGGTCGACGCCAACGGCTACCTCGCCGCCTACCACCGCGCCCTCGGCCAACCCGCCATCCTCGACCACAAACACGACGACCCCGAAAAAGGCGTCCCCTTCGACTCCCTCGAACTCGCCCTCATCGAAGCCCGTGTCAACGGCGGCAACTTCGTCCTCAACGTCGAACCCCGCTACCGCGCCGCTCTCCTCGCCAACGACGCCAAGGCCCTCGAAGCCTGGCACTCCCTCGCCCGCACCGCCTCCTGGCTCCGCGCCAACGAAGCCCTCTTCACCCGCCCCACCCTCCCGGCCATCACGCAAATTGTCGAACCCGGCGACGAAACCGCCGAACTCGCCAATCTCCTCTACCGCCGAGGCGCCAGCCCCGCCCTCACCACCCAGGTTCCCAAGCCCGACCCCAACCGCGTCCAACTCCTCATCGCCGCCAGCCTGAAGAAGCCCCCCGCCGGCCTCTATGAACACGCCTTCGCCGGCGCCACCGTCGTCATCGATTACGCCCACCCCAAAGGCTGGACTACCGTCAAAAAGGACGAGGACCGAACTATCTTCTCCCACGGCAAAGGCCGCGTCGTCGCCTACCATACCCCCATCGGCGACCCCAGCGAATTCGCGCTCGATTGCATCGATATCCTCACTCACCGCCGCCGCGCCGCCCGCCTCTGGAACGCCAGCGCCGCCATCCCCGTCGCCACCGCCGGCGGCGTGCTTCACATCATTCAGTACGGCGGCCCCGTCGAAAATGAAATCCAGGCCCGCGTCCAGGGCATCTACAAGTCGGCGACACTGCACCGCCCCGACGCGCCCCCGCAGTCGCTAAAAATTTACCACCGCGGCACCACCACGGAAGTGTTCCCGCCCGCCATCCGCCGCCTCGCTGTTGTACAGTTCGAATAAGGAAGGGTTCACCGCACCATGAAAATCTGCCGCCGTAAATTCCTCGCCGCCGCCTCGGCCGCCCTCACGCCATATCAACTCATCGGTGCCCCGTCCCGCGCCCCCAAGTCCCACTTCGCCGTCCATCCGTTCATCGAAGCCAACCCCAAAGCCGTCTTCATCAAGCGCACCCACGTCCCCCACAAAATGGACGAGGCCGCCAAGCTCAAGGAAGGCATCGCCTTCGCCCGCGAAGTCTTTGTCCCCGCCGACGGCCCCGGCGCCATTCCCGTCTCCCACCGCGTCATCCTCAAGCCCAACTTCACCAGCGTCCGCAACCAGCGCCCCCACGAAGAAAACTGGGGCACCGGCACCGACCCGCAGTTCTACGAAGGTATCGTCATCGGCCTCAAGGAAATCGGCCTGAAGAAGTTCTACTTCCTTGAAGCCAATAATTTTCACAGCTGGAACTACCGTGGCCTGGCCGATATCAACGACCGCCACGGCATCGAAGTCAACGAACCCGACCGCCGCCCCCGCAACTTCAAAGACGGCTACGAGATGAACTGGACCAAGGTCCCCGACCCGGTCGTCTACACCCACATCCCCCACTACGCTCCCGTCAACGAGCCCGATACCTGGATGATCAACATCGCCAAGTGGAAGTCCCACGGGATGTGCATGACGCTCGCGACCAAGAATCTCCAGGGCCTCGTCGTCAAACCCTATGTCCGCTTTTGCCCCGGCTGGCAGATGGTCACCGGCGTGCCCGATTTCATGAAGGAGAACATCCACCCGGAAGTCGAACGCCGCGTGAACAGCTTCTTCAATCGCCACGTCAGCATGAACTACTCGCGCTACCAGAGCAAGGATGCGCTCGGCCCGATGAACCAGGAAATCTGGGCCCACAAAACCTGCGACAACACGCAGGTCCTCAACCCCGGCCTCAACATCATCGAAGGCATCTACGGCCGCGACGGCGACGGCTTCGGCGTCGGCACCGACAAGCTCACCAACATGCTCATGTTCGGCAAGGATCGCCTCCGCCTGGACATGATCGGCATGTGGCTCGGCGGCCACGAACCGGGCAACGTGAACCTCTTCCGCATCGCCAAGGAACGCGGCCTGCTCGATACCTTCAACCCCCACGAAGTCCCCGTCTACGAATGGGAAGAGGGGCAGAAGCCGGTCCGCCGTCAGCTTTCCAGCTTCCAGCGCACCCCCTTCCCCACGTACTATCTCTCCAACGACGGCGAACCCAAGTACCACCTCGTCAACGAACGCTTCGACTACGACAAAATCAAATCGTAAACCGCTCGCACAATTCCCACGGGGACACCCGCGGGCCGAAGCGCGTAGCGCGCAGGCCGGGTGTCCCCAGACGCGATATCACCGAAGCCCCTACACCCACGGATCCTTCGTCGCCTTCCGCCACTCCTGCACCCGCGCCCGCATCCCCTCCAGCGTCTGCGCATGCGCTGCCGATCCAGCCAGATTCACCACTTCGTCCGGATCCGCCGCCAAATCATACAGCTCCTCCGCCGGCCGGTGCAGATACGCCTCCACCGCCCGCTTCCCCATCGGCAACTTCGGATCCCGCCCTTGCCACATCGGCGAACCAGACAGATCCGTCGCATGCAAAAACGTGATCTCCGGATTCAAATTCCGCAGGTATTTGTACTGCCGCGTCCGAATCCCCCGCACCGGATAGTACATGCTCACCCCATGAAACGTGTGGCTCAGAAACACGTGGTCCCACCCCGCCGGATTCTCCTCCCGCGCCGCCCGCAACCACGATCGCCCCGGCAAACCAGCCACCCCCGCCAACCCGCCCGCCTCCAGAAACGTCGGCACCAAGTCCACCCAACTCGTCATCGCCGCGCACCGCTTCCCCGCCGGCAATCCCGCCCCCCGAGCAATCATCGGCAGGTGCACGCCGGAGTCATAGAGGTTCGTCTTCGCGTTCGGAAACGGCATGCCATTGTCGCTGATAAACACCAGCAACGTGTCCTCCAGCCGCCCCGCCTTCCGCAGCGTATCCACCACCAAACCCACCCCGCGGTCCATCCGCTTCACCGCCTCGTAGTATTCAGAAAGGTCCTCCCGCGCCGCCGGCGTGTCCGCCATAAACGAAGGCGGCTTGATCTCTTTCGGATCGAACGTTGTTTTCCGGTCCACGTGAAAACGCGCCCCCGGCCCCCGGTGCGGATCTCCGAACCCCAGATGCAAATAGAACGGAGTATCCGCCGGCACATCGCCCACGAACTTCGCCACCCGCCCGTTCAAACTGTCCACGTCAAACGTGTCCCCCTCCTGCCGCACGTCCCACTGAAACTGCGACGGCGGATTCACGTGGAATTTCCCGATCACCGCCGTCCGGTACCCGGCCTCTTTCGCCATCCGCGACAGCGGCTTCACCGGCGCCTTCAAATGGAAATTGTGATCCCCCTGCGCCAACCCATACTGCCCGTTGGAGTGGTTGTACAACCCCGTCATCATCACCGAACGCGAAGGCGAACAACTCGCCGTCGTGCAGAACGCGTTCGTGAACAAAACCCCCTCCGAGGCCAACCGGTCCAGGTTCGGCGTCCGCGCATTCTTGTCCCCATAACACCCCAGCGACAGCCCCAAATCATCGGCCACCAGCAACACCAGGTTCCGCCGCTTCGGCGCGCTCTGCGCCAGCAACGCGGAGGAGGAAAGAAACGCACGACGTGTCATCATCGCCGTATTCTCTCAAAAACCGTCTCCGGCAGAGCGCCGATCTCGGTCCCGCCCCTCTCGTTCACCTGCCTCGAACGCGCAGACCCTCCGGACCTGGGTCTGATTGGTTCGGCAACCGCACGAGAAGAGATGCGGGAACACATGGCTGTGATAGTGTTCTAGACGGTCGAGCACCGCGCGGAGGGGTGCCAGTTATGCGATTCGAAGATACGGTTGGGCGGCGAGGACTCTTGGCGCTGGGCGGGATGGCGGTGTTGGAAACGGCGGGCGCACAGCCAAGGGGGATGACGCCGGAGATCGGGATTCTGGTAGCGACGACGTACACGAACGGGACGCTGGAGGAGCGACTGAGCGAGGCGAAGGCGCATGGTCTGGCCTGTGTGCAGATCAGCATGGCGTGCGCTGGGTTGCCGGAGATGCCGGATGTGATTCCGGAGGGACTGCCGGCGCGGTTCCAACGGGAAGCGGCGGCGAGGGGGTTGCGGATTGCCAGCGTGCAAGGCACTTTCAACATGTGCCATCCGGACGCGGAGCACCGCCAAACGGGACTGCGGCGGCTGCGGGTGCTGGCGGAGGCGTTCCCAGGAATGCCGATTCATATTTGCACCGGGACGCGGAATGAGACCAGTATGTGGCGACGCCATCCGGAGAATGGGTCGGCGGCGGCGTGGCGGGACATGGCGGCGTGCGTTCGGGAAGCGACGGAGATCGCGCGGCAGGCCAGGTGCGTGTTGGCGTTTGAGCCGGAGGTGAATAATGTGGTGGATTCGGCGCGGAAGGCGCGTCAATTGATGGATGAAATCGGGTCGGCGTATTTGAAGGTGACGATGGATCCGGCGAACATTTTTCCGGGGGGGACGCTACCGCGGATGAAAGAGATGATTGAGGAAGCGTTCGCGCTGGTGGGGAAAGATATTGCGCTGGCACATGCGAAGGATTTGGATCGGGATGGAGATGCCGGGCATTTGGCGGCGGGCCAGGGGAGGCTCGACTATGGGTTGTATCTGCGGTTGTTACGGGCAAACCGGTTCAACGGGCCGTTGCTGTTGCATGGTTTGACCCGGGCGCAGGTCCCGGGGTGTGTGGCGTTTTTGCGGGAGAAGTTGGGGCGGATTGAGGGGTAAGTTCTAAGGTCCTCGCCGCCCGCGCCCCCCAATAGCAAAAGCCCCCATCCCGGCGCCAGGCGCCACGAATGGGGGCTTCCAATCAGCAGAAACGTGAAGAACTAATCCACCTGCTCCAGAATCGCGAAGTCGCCCGGATTCCAGGCCTGCGCGATCACATACAGCTTCTTGCCGACCTTCCGGATAATGGCGTTGTGGATGTGCTGGAAATTCGCCAGCCCCAGCTCTTCCTTCGCCATAATCGTCGAAACAACCTTGTCGTTCTCCAGAATGTAGATCGGAGCGCCCTTCGTCCGGTCCGGCCCGTGCAGCGCGCCGACCACCATGTACTTCCCGTCGTAGAACGTGTCGCAGGGGAACGAACCCTTCGGCAGCGCCACCGTCTCCAGATACTTGCCATCCGGAGTAAAACGGTCAATCTCCGAGTTCGGACGATCCGCGATGTCAATCCGCTTCTTGCCCTGCGGCACAGTCACGCCATGCCCGGTGCCGAACTGGCCCACGCCCGTTCCGCGCCCGCCAAAAGCCAGCTTGTTCCAGGTCGCCGAAAAATTGGCGCCCGCCGTCACCTTCGCCGTCAGCACGTAGTCCAACTTCGAATAGCCCGTCGGAATGTAGAACATCCCGTTCAAATACTCCACATCGGTGGGAATGAACGGCCCCTTGGCCTTAAAGTAGTCATTCGCCGGGGCCGCGCCCAGATCGTCGCTCGCCGTCGGCGCGTTCAACGTGTTCACCAGCTTGCCGTCCAGCGTCGTCGTGAACACCTTGTTCACAGCGTTACCGGGGAACGTCAAATACGTTTCCTTATTGGCGGACCACAACATCGCATTGTGCATGTTGGTGTCTTTCATCGACGCATCCGTCGGCAACAGCTTCACCGAACCCAAATCCGCGCTGATCTGCAGAATCCCCGCGCCCGGCAGCGCGAAATAGGTCTCGCCCTTGCCACCACGCCGGTCGACGGTAAACCCGCCATGCGCCTGTTTCAAAACCTTCTGTGCCTCGGCGGGCAAATGCTCGGAGCGGTACTTCACACGGAAGCGCAGCTTCCCTTGGCCGCTGACCTTTTCCGGCGCAGCCTGATGCGCGCGAATCGTGGCGGTGACCAGCGTCAGGCCCACCAGTCCAAGGAAAAGGAGCGTAATCGGGGATCTTTTCATAGATCCCGCCATTCTATACTGTTTTCGCGCTCACCAGATACGCCAGGTACAGCCATCCCGCAATAAATGCCACCCCGCCCAACGGCGTCACCATCCCCAGCGTCCGCGTCCCGGTCACCGCCAGCAAGTACAAGGACCCGGAAAACAACAAAATCCCCAACCCCAGCAACCCGCAAACCCGCCCCCCATCCACCGGCCGCATCATCGAAACGATCAGAATCCCCAACGCATGCACAAAGTGGTAAAAAACGGCCTTTTCGTAAACCCCCATCGAATAGGCATCCAACCGGTCCC
>JBIKOG010000242.1:0-11235 GCA_044358225.1 Bryobacteraceae bacterium
GTCGGTGACTGGGGAGAAGATTTTGGTCCAGCGCTTGTCCGGGCTGTGCCAGATGTTGAAGAAGAATCCGACCTGGCGGCGCGGGGTGCTCATTAGCCAGATTGCTCCTCTTGTTCTTGCTACGGAGGCCGATACGGACCAGTAGACGTTGTCCTGGACCAGGGCGGCTTCGTCGACGATTAGCACGTTGGCGGTGTTGCCGACGGAGGTGTCGCCGCTGTGGGCTACCGCGATGATGTTGCTGCCGTTGGGCAGTTCGAGTGAGAACGGAAAGCCCATTACCCTTCTTAGCTTGATGTTGAGCTTGGGCAGGTAGCGGGTGGCCCGGTTGATTAATATGGCCGCTTGGTGCTTGGTGCGGCTGAGGATCACGATAGTCTGATCCGGTTTTTCTACTGCGTGGTGGAGGGCTTTTATGGCGATTGTCGTCGTTTTGCCCCATTGCCGGTTGCAGCAGAGGATCAGGTATTTGGCGTCGGTGTTTAGCACTTCGGCCTGCTTGGGGCTGGGGTGGAAGTTTAGCTTTTCTTCCGCCCATTCCGAGGTTGTTTTTGGGCACACTTCGGCTGTCACGACTGGGATTCGGTAGTCGGTGAACAGCTTGGTTAGCATTTTTCTTCTTTCTTCTTTCTTCTTCCTTCGTTACTTCTTTCCTTCTGCGTTGGTCGGTTGTTTCGCGTCCTGGGTACACACTCCGGCGCGCGAGGCGCGCCGGGCGAGTATGTCCCCGGAGGGGTGTCCATTGTGACTGTGTTTTCCCCTCTTTTTCTTCAGCTCTCCTCCGCCTTTTCAGGCTGCTCGGCGGGGAGCGGGGGGGAGGTCGTCTTCGATGTCGATGCCTTTGGCGACGTCGTCGGGCGGGAGGACGACGATTCGGTGGCCGGGGAACTCGCGGCGGTAGGCGGCGAGGACTTCCGGGGTCGGCTCCGTTACGTAAACGGTCGGTTCGCTATTCTCGGTTTGAGGCTCGGGCTCCTGTGTTTCCAACGGTTTGGCGACGTTGGGGAAATTTTTATTGATGTCGGCGATGCCTCGGCGGAGCCGGGCGATGCGGACTTCCAGGCGATCGATCTGGCGCTCCATCTTTTCGATGGGGGACTTGGCGGCGAAGAGCTTTCGGGCGACCTGGGCCTGGAAGTATTGGTCCTCGTAGTCCTTGGAGACGGGGGCCGGGTGGCTGGCGGCTTCCATGAGTTCGTCGTTCCAGATACAGTTCAGGTCGGTTTGGAGCCGGTCGATCTGCCAGCGGGCGATGGCCATTTGACGGACCATGGCGGCGGCTTCCTGGTTGACGGGTAGGAAGATCTGGGTGAGCTGGTTGATGAGCGCGCAGAACTTCTTTCGGTCCTCGTGGCAGAGGACGCCGGAGTTGGGCGGGACGAATTGGGCGAGGGTTTCGGCGTTCTCGCCGGTCTTGATGGAGTTGAGGCGCGATTGGGCTTTGCCTGCTTCCGTCTTCGGTCCGCGGGACTTGGCGCCGTTTTCGCGGGCGATTCTTGCTTTGTCTTCTCTCGTCATATTCGTTCCTTTCCGGGCTGTAAAATGCGAACGCCCTCGCGAGTGGCGAGGGCGTTTGGGGGCGAGGTATTCCTGACCCGCTTACAACCTAGCATAGTGAGCAAGGGATTTAGGGGGTGGAAAAATTCATGTTGTTGATTTGAAGGGAAATATTTCGTTCTAAAAGTTGTGACTGACTTTTTTTTGGTGGGTGTTTTATGCTGCTGAGTGACGGGCGCGGCGTGCGTGGGTATTGGGTGGAACGTAGTTGGCTGGAGCGGGCCAATGTAGAGAGCTCGGCGTGTGGCCACGCAATAAGATTGTATTGCAGGTCGCGGTTAAGAAGATGTAGTCTGGGGCCTGCGTTGACAACTTGTGCTTCTTTTTGCGCTGATCGCCAGCGAACCATTGTGCGTTGTCTCTTTATTGTCTTTGAAATCACGGAGGGCTTATGGCCGAAAAGATTACTCTTTTGCAGTTGCAGAAAGCGGTCGGCGGGAGCGCTGCTGCGTTCCGATCGGTTACTCGATTACAGCCGGTGGGCGGGGAGGGCGACAAATTGTTTCCGGCCACCTACTCGGAAGGAAAGTACGCCACCGAAAAGCGACGCATTCCTGGCGAGGCAGAGTTGGTGGATTGTGTCCTTCTCAACTCCGTTCAATCCGAGGCGAATCATGCGGAGTTGGCATTGAAGGATGCCGTTGACGGTGGTGAGATTGACATCCCTGTTATTGAGGTCGACCTGTCTAAGACGGCAGAGTTTCGGAAGCCGCTTGCCAATTTGACGAGTCTGGATGTGCCGCATCGGTTGGCCGATGCCATTCTCCGGGATAGCGTACTTGGGGACGGCACCCGCTTCCAGGCTTCGGTTCACGCTAAATCATGGAGCCGCGCCAACCTGTGGAATGCGACGCCGGTTTACGAATTGTGCCCAACCGCCCTTTTGTTCGGGATGTGGGGTTCTCCGGACAAGCCGGGTGGCCTTGGATCAAAGTTCGAACGAGCCTACGTTTCTGAAGTCGTCGCGGTGGACATCACTGGGCCGAAAGATCGTTTTGGATTTCGCATCGACCCGCTGGAGGCGCGCAATAAGATTCTGCTGAAACCGAGCGATGGCGGGTTCTCGATTTCCCAGGGCAAGGACGGCGTGAAGCCTTCCGAGCTGAACCATGGAAACATTCTTTTTGAGAGTACAAATGCCGGGATTCGCTGCCGTTATGCGGAGCAAACGACGGTGATTTCGCTGGGAGCGTTGCGGAAGCTGCGGTTTCCCCAAGAGATGCAGAACGACGCGGCGCGGGACAAGGCGGGACGGACGGTGTTGGCCGCCCTTGGATTGTGCGCGGCGGTGCTGGCGAGTGAGCGGGGGACGAGCCTGCGGTCGCGGTGCCACTTGTGGCCGGAGGCGCCGCGGCAGTGGGAGCTGTTGGAGGTGCCGGGCCAAGCTCCTCGGGTGTTTGCGATTTCCGGGGAGGAGGCCGTTGCGCTTTTGGGCGAGGCGGTGGCCGCGGCGAAAGCAGTGGGGTTGGGGTGGATGGAGGAGAAATTGATGTTGACCCCTTCGCCGGAACTGCTGGATTTGATTCAGAGGAGCCAGGAGGTTTCGGCGGCTGATTCGGGTGGAGGAGAGTAAGCGTGCTGGTTATTGGGGTCCGCTATTTGACGGGGTATGCGGTCGCGACCGATCTGGCTTCGGATGCGGCGGAGTGGCCGCCGCATCCGGGACGGGTGTTTATGGCGCTTGCGGCGGCGTACTTTGACGGGCGTGGGGGCACACTGGAGCGCGAAGCGCTCCAGTGGCTGGAGCAGCAGCCAGCACCGAGCCTGCATGCGTCGCGGGCGCAGGCACGCACTAAAGTGGAGGCGTATGTACCCGTGAACGACGGTGCGGGCGGCGTGCTCGGAAGGAAGAAACAGCCGCGCGTCTTCCGAAAGACGCGGCCTGATTCTGACACGGTGTACCTGTACTGGGACGGGGAGCCATCCGCCGCGGTTAGAGAGGCACTGACGGGCATTTGTTCGCGAGTGACAAGGATTGGCTACTCGGCCTCCTTGACGCAGGTTTGGCTGGCCGATTCGGAGAGCGAAACGTTGCCCGCCGCCAATTGGGCGCCGGATGAAGGCGTGACCCATATGCGGATGCGAGTTGCCTCATCGGGGACGCTGCGGAACCTTGAGACCAGCTACAAAGGCGAGGCGATAGCCCGGTACCTGGAGTTGGAAGATGCGTTGGGGGCGGCGACGAAAGCTGGCCTGGCCAAGATCAAGAAGCAGATGAAGCTGGAGTTTCCGCTGGGTGCGCCACAGCCGGAGCGACCGGTGTTGAGCGTTTGGCATGGCTATCGGGACGTGGAGAAAACCAACGCCGAGCCGGTCGTCGTGCACGGGCCGTTCGACTCCGAGTTTCTGGTGCTAGCGATGCAGAATGGTTGCGCGTTGGGGCTGGAGAGTACGCAGCAGTTGACGGGAGCGTTGCGGAACGCGGCGATGAAGGCGGCCGGGGAGAATCCGCCAGGTTGGCTGACAGGACACGCGGCGGACGGGACGCCATCGAAAGCGGTTCATGCGGCGTTTTTCCCGTTGCCGTACGTTGGCTACACTCACGCCGATGGCCACGTGATGGGGCTGGGAATTGCGCTGCCGCGCGAGTTGGCGGCGACGGCCAAAGGGAGATCCGAGCTGCGAGAGCGGTTGGGTGGCTTGTTGTTCCACGAGGACGGTACTCCGCGCGATGTGAAGTTATGGAGTGAGGTGGGGAGGTGGAATTGGGAGTTGGCGCGGGAGACGAGGGAGGTTCCGCCGCGTGCGTTGCAGCGCGGGCGATGGACTGCGCCGAGCAAGGAGTGGGCGAGCGCGACGCCCGTGGTGTTGCACCATTTTCCGAAGAAGCGGGACGGACACGCGGAGCAGATTCTGGTGGATGCGGTTGTTTCCGCCGGCTATCCGGTGCCGGAGTGGGCGCGGCTCTTGCCGGTTTCAGCCTTAGCGGGGGCTGGGAGTGTGGCGGAGATGCCGCCGTTTACGCAGGGCGGCGAGGGCTTGAGCCGGTACCAGGTACACGCGGTGATCCGGTTTTCGGAGAAGGTAGCCGGGCCTGTTCTCATTGGGCGAGGGCGATTCCGCGGGTACGGTTTGTTTGCGCCGTTTGAAGGAGAGGGTAAGTGACGGGACAGTTCGATTTGCCGTTGTTTCGGGGATACTTTTCGGGACTGCACGGGCGGAGTCCGTTTCCCTGGCAGGAGCGTTTGGCCGAGCAGGTTGTGACGGAGGGCTGGCCGGCGGTGATCGATTTGCCGACGGCGAGCGGAAAGACCGCGTGTATCGATATTGCGGTATTTGCACTCGCTTGCGGGCGCGGGCACCGGCGGATCTTTTTTGTTGTTGACCGCAAGGTGATTGTGGATGAGGCGTATGAAGGGCGATTGCGAGTCGCCGAGGAGCTTAAGAAAGCGGACGGGGGCGCATTGGGCGAGATCCGGAAGCGGCTAGTGGCCATTGGCGGGAGCAGCGGGGAGCCGCTGGTGGTGAAGCAGTTGCGCGGCGGCGCCTACCGGGACGAGAGTTGGGTGCGGAGCCCGCTGCAGCCGACGGTGGTGGCGAGTACGGTGGATCAAGTTGGTTCGCGGCTGCTTTTTCGCGGGTATGGGATTTCCGATAGCAGTCTGCCGATTCACGCGGGACTGATTGGAAATGACGCGCTGATTCTGTTGGATGAGGCGCATTGTTCGAAGGCGTTTGCGCAGACTTTGGAAAGGGTGGGGCGGTACCGCGCAGAGGGTGGGCTTGCGTTGCCGTTTTCGTTCGTGGAGATGACGGCAACGCCGTCACGAACGATGGTGGCGGCGCCGTTCCGGCTGGACGGGAAGGACCGTGAGGACGCTGTGCTTTCGCGCCGATTAACGGCGAGAAAGGTGACGCGATTGGTGGCGGTGAAGGTGAAGGCCGATGATGGGAAGAAGCTGGCGGTGGAACTGGTGCGGCAGGCGCGGGAGTTGGCCGGTAAACCGAACGTGAAGCGGGTTGCGGTAATGGTTAACCGCGTGGACACAGCACGGGCGGTGGGTGAGGCGTTGGGTGGGGACGAGACGATGGTTGTTTTGGGGCGGATGCGCCCGGTTGACCGGGCGGCGACAGAGGCGCGCCTGGGTGTGGTGAAGTCCGGGGTGGCGCGAACCGCGGAGGATGCGCAGCGGTTTGTTGTTTCTACGCAGTGTTTGGAAGTTGGGGCGGATCTGGATTTTGATGCCCTTGTTACGGAGCTGGCGAGCATGGACGCCTTGCTGCAGCGGTTCGGGAGACTGAACCGGCTGGGGGATCTGGAGGGTGGCGCACACGCGTGTATCGTGGCGCCAGCGGCGGACGCGAAGAAGGCGGACCCGATTTATGGAGAGGCGTTGGGAAAGACACGGGCGTGGCTGGATTCGTTTTTTGCCGGGGGCGCGGAGCGGGATTTCGCTCTCGAGGGTGGCGGGGCGAGTATTCCAGATTTATGGCGGGGGTTGAGTGACGGAGCGCGGCGGGAGATGTCGACGCCAGGTGCCGTGTGTCCCGCCTTGTTGCCACCGCATCTTGACGCGCTGGCGCAGACTTCGCCGCGGCCGGAGCCGGAACCGGCGGTGGAGTATTTTCTGCATGGGAAGCAAAACAGCTCGGGCGAGATTTCCGTTGTGTGGCGGAGTGATTTGAATGATGTCGAGCAGGACAAGTGGCCAGAGCTTGTGGAGCAGAGTCCGTTTACGGTGGGCGAAGCCCTGCCAGTGAAAATATGGGCTTTCCGGGCGTGGATGGATGGGGAAGAAGCGGGCGGGCAGAGTGATTTGGAAGGGGATGCGGGCGTGGAGGAAGTGCCGGTGCGGCGTCGCGGCGGCGAGCCGAAGTCCATATTGTTGTTCCGGGGCGGGGACGGCTTCCTCACACGGGACTCGCGCGATGTACGGCCGGGAGACACGGTGGTGCTTCCGGGGACGTTGTGGCCAGTGCCGGCATTGGGGCACGTGCCCACGGGCGCGGCGGCCGATGTTGGCGATGCGGCCTACTTCCAGAGCCGGAATGTGGTTCGTTTGCGACTTGAGGACGGCGTGTTGGCGGGTTGGCCGGAGGCGGTGCGCGGCGTATTTGGAAAGTTCGCCGCGCAGGCGGAATTGGATTGGGAGCAATTGCAGGACGCGGCGCGAAAGTTCGCCGGAGAGGCGGGCGGTGCTTTGCCGGAGTGGTTGCGACGCAGCTTAGACGCGATTGCGAACGGGAAAGAACGGGAGTTTTTGGTGAGCCAGTATCCGGCGGGGTGCGTGGGGTGGGTGGTGGAGAGCCGTAAATCCCTGCGCCAGATGCAGGAGGACAGTGGGAAGGACGACGGATCCCGCGGGCTGGCGGTTAGTTTGGCGGCGCACACTGGCCATGTGGTGGCGCGGGCACGAAGATTTGCCGAGGGTGCAGGGCTGGGGACGTTGCAAGAGGCGCTGGTGAGCGCGGCGATGTGGCACGACAAGGGAAAGGCGGATGAACGGTTTCAGGCTCTGCTGTTCGGGGGGGACCGGACGGCGGCGCAGTTGTCGCCGGTGCTTCGGGCCAAGGGTGTTGCCACCTCGTTCTCTGAGCGGCAGCGGCAGCGAGAGCGATCAGGATTGCCCCAAGGTTTCCGGCACGAGTTATTGTCGTTGCAGTTGGCCAATAAGGGTGCGGCTGACGACGCGGAACTGGCCCTGATCCTGCATCTGGTGGCGAGCCATCACGGGTACTGCCGTGCGTTTGCACCGGTGGTTTTAGATGTGGCGACGGAGGGTGTTGCGGTCTCTGATGTGGAGGTGACGGCGGCGGAACGAGCGGCGGGGGCGGCGCACCGGATTGGGAATGGGGTGCCGGAGCGATTTTGGGAGTTGAATCGACGCTTTGGCTGGTGGGGGCTGGCGTATTTGGAAGCGCTGTTGCGGCTGGCCGATTGGCAGGCGAGCGCGGAGGAGCAGGTGGCGGAGGAAGGGAAGGCCGAGAATGAGTAACTCCTATTTATTGCGGGGGATTGATGGGTCGAACCCGCTGGGATTTCTGGCTGCTGTGGGAGCGGCGCGGCTGTTGGAGGGGGCGCGTTTGGGCTGGGGGGTGGAAGCGGGTATGTGGCGGCCGACCCTGTGGGTGCCGGACCTTGCCACGGAGGAGGCGCTGTGTGCGCGGTTGGCGGAGTTGACCCGGGTGGCTCCGGCGGAAGTGAAGATGTTGGGTAAGAATTTGACGGTGGCTCCGGAGGTGTTCGGCGCGTATATGGAGGAGGTGGAGCGGCTGGGGCGGCACGGAGAACCAGCGGCAGGCGGGTATGCGGCTGCGTTTGGCAGCGAAGTGTGTGTGGATGCCAGGAGAAACCGGATTGAGTCTACGAATTTGTCGTTCATCACGGGGTCGGGCCATCAGGATTTTGTGACGACGGTGGTGCGGCTGAGCGAGGCGGTGGATGCCGGGCATATCCGGGAGGCGTTGTTCGGACCGTGGGAGAGGAAGGACAAATCGCTGTCATTCCGGTGGGACCCACAGGACGCGGCGGAATATGCGTTGTGCGCGGGCGACCCGAGTAAAGAAGGAGCGTGGACGGTGTGGGGTGCGAACCGCTTGGCGTTTGAAGCCTTGCCGTTGTTTCCGGTGCAGCCGACACGGCGGGGATTGCGAACAACGGGGTTCCGAGAGGAGAAGTATCCAGAAGAGTTCAGTTGGCCGATGTGGGAGGCGGCGGTGGGGGTGGATACGATGCGGGCTTTGTTTGCGTATGGGGAGTTGCAGGCGGCGTCGCCGAACCGGGCGGCGTTGGGGGCGATGGGAATTGGAGAGGTGTTCCGGGCACCGCGTGTGCGGATCGGCCAGGGCGCAAATTTCAAAGTGAGTTTCCGGCCCGCCCGGGGCGTGTAGAGGAGGGGAGATGCGGCACTCTTATCTGGTCTGTTACGACATTGCGGACGCGAAGCGATTGCGGGCGGTGTTCAAGATCATGCGCGGGTGGGGTGACCATCTGCAATTCAGTGTGTTTGAGTGCCAGTTGACGGCGTCGGATCTGGTGGAGTGCAGGGCGGAGCTATCGGCGGTAATTCACCACCGGGACGACCAGGTGTTGTTCGTTTGCCTGGGGCCGGTGGCCGGGCGCGGGGAGCGGGTGATCACGTCTTTGGGCAAAGGGTATACGGCGGTGGATGCGCCGTGTCTGATCGTGTGAAGGGAGAGGGAATCATATGGGTGCGTTGCCGAATATCGAGCCAGTGCGTGGGGATGGGCGGCGGCTGCCGGAGTTACTGCCGGCGCGGATGGTGAATGAGTTCACCTACTGTCCCCGGTTGTTTTTCTACGAATGGGTGGAGGGTCTGTTTGCGCATAGCGCGGACACACTGGAAGGGCGTTGGCAGCATAAACGAGTGGACGAGCCGGGCGGGAAGTTGGAGGCCGAGGAGGGGGAGCGGATTCATGCGCGGTCGGTGACGTTGAGTTCAGAACGTTTGCGGGTCATCGCGACGCTGGATGTGGTGGAGGGGGAGGGGAACCGGGTTACGCCTATTGACTACAAGCGGGGTGCGCCGAAGGAGGGGCTGAACGGGTTAATCGAGGCGTGGGACGCGGACCGCGTGCAGGTGGTGTTGCAGGCGATTCTATTGCGGGAGGCCGGTTTCGTTTGCGAGGAGGCGTTGGTTTATTACCAGAAGACGAAGCAGCGCGTGCGCATCGCGGTGAACGCGGCGGCGGTGGGAATGGCGGAGGGCGCGGTGGCGCGGGCGTGGGAGACGGCGGCGGCGGGAGTGCTTCCGGCTCCATTGGACGATTCGCCGAAGTGCAATGGCTGTTCGCTGGTGGGGATCTGTCTGCCGGACGAGACGAACTATCTGCGGGGGAAGCGGGATGACCTGGTGCAGTTGGGGCTATTTGGTGGAGAGAGTGCGCCGAAAAAGCCTGTCCGGAGTGAGGGGGAGGTGCGGCGGCTGGTGACGGCGCGGGATGAGCGGCGGCCGTTGTATTTGAACACGCAGGGCTTGCGAGTTGGTAAGAGCGGGGACGTGCTGCAGATCCGGGAGAAAGAGCGGTTGGTGCAGGAGGTGCGGATTCACGAGCTGAATCAGGTGAATTTGTACGGCAACATTCAAATGACCACGCAGACCTTGCACACATTGTTGGAGAACGAGGTTCCGGTCTGTTATTTTTCGCAGGGCGGGTGGTTCTACGGGATGACGATGGGGATGAACACGAAGAACGTGTTCTTGCGCCGGGCGCAGTTTCGGTTGGTTGAGGAGCCGTGGTTCGCGAAGAAATTGGCGCGGGCACTTGTGGCCGCGAAGTTGCGGAACCAGCGGGTGCTGTTGCAGCGGAACCATGTGGAGCCGCGGGCGGAGTGGCTGGTGGGGCTGAAACAAGCGGCCGAGGATGCGGAGCGGGCGAAAGATGCGGAGACTCTGCTGGGGATCGAGGGGAACGGGGCGCGGATCTACTTTGGGGCATTCGCGGGGATGATCAAGGCGGAGGATGAGGCCGGGACGTTCGATTTTGAGAGGCGGAATCGTCGTCCGCCGCGGGATCCGGTGAACGCGATGTTGTCGTTGGCCTATAGCATTCTGGCGAAGGATTTGACGATTGCGTGTTACGCGGTTGGATTTGACCCGCTGATTGGTTTCTATCATCAGCCGCGATTTGGGCGTCCGTCTTTGGCGCTTGATTTGATGGAGCCATTCCGGCCGTTGATTGCCGATTCGGTGGTTTTGACGGTGTTCAATAATGGAATGGTGACGGCGCGGGATTTTGTACGTTCGGGGAAGAGCGTGGCGTTGACGGCGGAGGGAAGGAAGGGCTTTTTCCGGGCCTATGAGATGCGTATGGACACATTAGTGACGCATCCGTTGTTTGACTACCGGGTGAGCTACCGGCGGATGTTGGAGATTCAGGCGCGGTTGTTGGCTCGGGTTCTGGATGGGGAGTTGGGGGAATACCCGGCATTTGTCACGAGGTGATGCGAGCGGTGGGGTGATGGGCGAAATCCCGGGGGGCGCTCGCGAGGGTGTAAGTTGTTGTTAGGGCAGCGATTTTGGTGGTGGGGTGGCGGGATTTGGGTAGCGGGACGGGTTGTTGGGATGGGGCGCTCGCAAAGAGGGCCGTAGATATTTGAAAACAGAATAGTTATTATGGGGGCTATTTCCGCGACTGAAAGGTCGCGGCCTCATTGAAGCCTCATCGCCGCGTACTCCTCCCGCAATTTGTAGCCGATTTCCGCGACTGAAAGGTCGCGGCCTCATTGAAGCGTACAGATCGAGGGGCTAGTGCCGCTGGTGGCCGAGATTTCCGCGACTGAAAGGTCGCGGCCTCATTGAAGCCAACTGATAAATTCGCGGTCGCAGGACTGCAAACATTATTTCCGCGACTGAAAGGTCGCGGCCTCATTGAAGCTGCCAATCACCACCGGCGAAAGCGACGAGGTTGTATTTCTCGCCCGGTTCCAGCGCCAGTTCTTCGACGGGCACGTAGTCCGCCGCTTCAGAGGCCGCCATTCCGTTTGCGTGCAACTTGCCCACCGGGAAGCCGAGCGCGCGGAGTTTGGCGACGAACTTCTCAGCGGCTTCGACGGTCATGTTGTGCGCACTGTTGGTTGCCTTGTAGGTCATAGTTTTTGCTCCGGTTTCTTGATGTCCAGCGGCCCGTATTCGCGGGCGAGTTCTTTTATTTCCTGTTTTGCGGGTTGGTCCAGCGGGAGGAAGTACGGCCCGCCGATCTTGTCGCCGTCGTCGG
>JBIKOG010000442.1:0-3490 GCA_044358225.1 Bryobacteraceae bacterium
TCCGGACAGGAGCGCCTTCGCCAAATCGAGAGTCGTTTTTTCGAAAAACGGAAATTCAGTGTCGGCTGACTCGATCTACCGGCAGTTCCTACCACTGATTGCTGGTTTGTGAGAAATCCGGGCTAAACCGCAACGGCAGGCTCGCGTCCCGCACAAACGCCTCTCTCCGGAATCACCGTTCCACGCTCCATTCACTGCCCGCAAGCGGCACGGACTGCAAGCCGCCCAACAGAATCGAATTCCCATACCGCCGCCCACGCCCCAACGGCAGTTCCCAGATCCCGCTCGCCGAAATCCGGTGTGGCCGGTCATTGTTCGCAGTCACCTCATTCGGCCGATCATCCGCCGCTCCGCCCGCAACCGCATCGATTGATACCGCGAATACCCATCCGGCACCACCGCGTTCAAATTGCCGAACGGCGGGTACGGCCGCAACAAATTTCCCGAGTAATCGTCCGCGTGTACGATGGCGTCAGCCTGAAATACGGGTTCGGTAACTGCTGCGACAACGACCCGGTCGCCGCCGTATCCCGCGACCCCGCCCGGCTCAAATACTGGTTCGGAATCGAGTTAAAATCCCGCAAAATCCCCAGCCCCGCCGCCGCACCCTCATCGTCTCCGGTGTCTCCCAGGTCGGCACCCGGGACGCCATGGAGTTCTTCTCCTCTCCCAAACGCCTCCAGGACCGCAAAGCCCACTTTCGCTGAGGACAACCTCCCCCTCTCCTGCCTGCTATCAATAGAAGTACCCCATGACTCGTAGAGCCTTCCTCGCCGCCGCTGCCTCCGCCTCCGCTTGGACCCAAGCCCCCGCCAAAAAGCCCAATATCATTTTCATCCTCGCCGACGATCTCGGCATCAACGGTCTCAGCTGCTACGGCGCCGACCACCTCCGCACCCCCAATCTCGACCGCCTCGCCGCCACCGGCACCCGCTACACCAACGCCTACACCGCCCCCCTCTGCGGCCCCTCCCGCGCTCTCATCCTCACCGGCCGCTACGCCTTCCGCACCGGAGCCACCAACCAGGACGCCACCGGGCTCATGAAGCCCGACGTGGAAACCATGACGCCCAAAGTCCTCAAACAGGCCGGCTACGCCTCCGTCATGATCGGCAAGTGGGGCCAACTCCCCTTGGGCCCCGCCCAATTCGGCTTCGACGAACATCTGAAATTCACCGGCAGCGGTACCTATTGGAACACTCAGGACAAAGGCCGGAAATACGTCCGCAACGGCGAAACCGTCAAACTCGCCGACAAAGAGTATCTCCCCGACGTGATGCACCGCTACCTGGTCGATTTCATCACCCGCCACAAGGACCGTCCCTTCTTCGCCTACTACTCCCTCTCCCACGTCCACGCCGAAATCCTCCCCACGCCCGACAGCGCCCCCGATACGAAGGACTACTACCCCGATAACATCCTCTACATGGATAAGCTCGTCGGCCAGTTGGTCGCCGAACTCGACCGCCTCAAGCTTCGCGACAACACCCTGATCGTCTTCGTCGGCGACAACGGCACCGGCAGCCACTACGCCCCCACCTCCACCATCGGCGGCAAACGCCTCTCCGGCGAAAAAGGCTCCATGCTCGAAGGCGGCGCCAACGTCCCGTTGATCGTCAACTGGCCCGGCAAAACGCCGGCCGGCAAAGTCACTGCCGATCTCATCGATTCGACAGACTTCCTCCCCACCTTCGCCGATCTTGCCGGCGCGCCACTCCCCGCCAAAACCGTCATCGACGGCCGCACCTTCGCCCCGCAACTCCAGGGCAAAAAAGGCCAGCCCCGCGAATGGATCTTCATCCAACTCGCCCGCATGTGGTACGTCCGCGACGCGAAGTACAAGCTCGACCAAACCGGCCAGCTCTTCGATATGAGCAAAGCGCCCTTCGAAGAAATCCCCCTTCCCGCCACCGCCACCGCCCCGGCCCGCGCCCGCCTCCAGGCCGCGCTCGCCAAGCTCAACCCCGCTGGTGGCATCCTCGATACCGGCGACGGCACCGGCCGCCACGCCGGCCGCGATGCCAACAAGAAAAAGAAGAAAGAGCGCTGATTCCCGTTCCGCCGGGATCAACCTAGGCATCACCGCTTCGCGCGCATATCCCGGCGCCCGCCACCGCGCCGGACTGGTGGCGTGGCAACTGGATTCCCGGGACAATCGCCGGGCCGATCCCAATCAGGAGAAGGGACGCGCGAACCGACCGAAGTCTAGAGTTCGCGCCTCCCCCCTCACCGCCCCACCGTATTCGTGTGTGTCTCCAACAGCTCCAGCAACCCCTCCACTTCCAAATTAGGTTTGTTCGTCAGTGCCTCCCCGCTCCATCCCGCCCGCATACTCTCCGGCCCGCCCGTAAACCCAATCGCAAGCAATCGTGACGGCATAAAAACGCTAAACTTCAACCGCCGCAACAGCACCGCACCACTGGAGTCTTGCACCTCGATCTCTTCCCGGTGGGACACCCGCGCGACCAGACTCCAATTCTGCTTCCCCCGCGCCGCCGCGCGGTCGCGCCGGTGCCGGATCAGAATGTCGTGCCTGCCAATCGCCCCCGACCGCTGCAGGCAAACGGCGTTCGCCAGCCTCCACTGCCAGCTCGCCGCCAGCGCCTTCCCCTCTTCCACCGTCCCGCGAAACAGCCCGCTCCGCCCCTCCAGGTCGGTGCGCAGTCCGCCATCCGCGCACTCGCCCCGCGGCGTCAGCCAATAGGTCCTCGCCTCCGGATCGAACTCCTGCCCGCCCTTCCCCGGATCGGCATGGGTCGCCCCCCGCGATCGGTTGATGGTCACGCTCTTCACCCCAGGCGTAAAGAGCAGCGCCAGACACAAGTTGTCACAAGCAAATCCGCGCTGCTGGCCCTTGCCCCTCTTGTTCACATTGTCCCATCGAGGCAACGGCACATCGATCCGCACATCACTCGTCATCGCGATGCGGCCGGGCGGATCCACGTCAGGCAGAAGCGTCTCGCGATACAGCGCATTCCCCGCAACGCGGAATGGCTGCGTTACCGCGAACAGCAACGCCCCCATCAACAACCCGGCGGCCATCGCGGCTACCACGGTATCGCCCAACGGCGTCTTCACCGTTACCCAAAACGCCGCGAACACGCAGCCCCATAAAAAGGCAGTCGGCGCGAAACTCAAGATCAGGCCCGGAATAACCAACATGTACATCCCCAGAACCACCAGACCCGGAAATAATACCGCCACCACAGCCGGAACACCGGTGACGATTAAATAGAACGTGATGTACTTCTGCAATGCCCCTCGCCTTTCGATACCGCCTCGGCAAGAATAGCAAAATATATTTCAACCCGACCCCGAAACCGCCCCCAAAACCGATTTCAATTTGCTATTCTGGAGAGAAGGGACGCGGCCACTGGTCAGCGTCCCTTTCGCTTTTGACCTCCCCGCTACCCCTTGCTACCGAACCGCGATCTGCCTGTTCTCTCGATCTGGGAAAAGCCGTTCCAACGGTTTCAGGAAATCTATCTGC
>JBIKOG010000233.1:0-11927 GCA_044358225.1 Bryobacteraceae bacterium
TTCGGTTTACCACCGGAATCCTGTTCGCCTTCAGCCCGGAATGCTGTTCGCTTTCACCCCGGAATCCTGTTCGGCTTGGACCGGAATCGCCAAGCTGGGCGCGGGCGCTCGAAGTTGGGATCCGCGACTCGGCATTGGAAGAGCGGATCGCAGCCGGAAAAATCTGGCATCAGACAAAACTGGTAGCACGGCCCTGTGGGAAAGCTGTGGAAATGTCAGTGGCGGAGGGCGGTGGTTGGGTCGATACGGCTTGCGCGTAGGGCGGGCAGGAGGCTCGCAATTAGGGCTACGGTTAGCAGGAACAGAGCGGTGCCGGCGTAGGTCCAGGGGTTTGTTGGCTCGATTTCGAATAGGAGTGTTTTTGTGTAGTTGCTGAGGAGGATTGCTAGCGGGATGCCTGCGGCGACTCCGGTCAGCGCGAGCGCTGTCGCCTCCTTTAGGACCAGGCGGTGGACGTCGGCGCGCTGGGCGCCGAGGGCCATGCGGATGCCGATCTCCCTCGTCCGGCGGGCGACGTGGAAGGCCATGATTCCGTACAGGCCGACGCCGGCCAGGATCGTCGCGATCAGGCCGAAGGCGGTGCAGAGTACGGAGATTAAACGCTCCATTGTTAGTGAAACGTCGATTTGGTCGCGCATGGTGCGCATGTCGTCAATGGCGAGCGCGGGGTCCTGTTTTCGGACGATGGCGCGAATGGCGGGGGCCAGAGTCGCCATCGGGACGGCCGTTCGGAGGTAGAAACTGCGATAGTCGATGTTTTTGGCTTGGGCGGAAGGGAAGTAGACCTGGCGTTTCCCTTTGTCGTCGCGGAGGTTGAATTGCTGGACTTCGCGGATGACGCCGACGATGGTTTTGTCGGCCACTTTGTCGCGGCGGAACCCGACTTTCAAGCCGATTGGATTGCGGTCCTTAAAGTACATTTTGGCGAAGGTTTCGCTGATGATGGCGACAGGGGGGGCGGTGGCGTGGTCGGCTTCGGTGAAGTCGCGGCCCTGGAGGAGCGGGATGCGCATGGTTTGGACGAAGCCGGGGCCAACTTCATTGACGAGGGGGTTCATGTCTTCGTCGGGCGTGTTCTGGTAGCCCTGGACGATCATGGTGGACTGGCTGGCACTGTCGGCCAGGAGGGGTTCGGCGGCGACGGTGACCTGGGTGACTCCGGGGAGGGCTTGGAGGCTGGCGGTGAGTTTGTCGATGAGGGCGATGGAGGATTCACGGGTGTAGCCGTTCAGGGACGGGTGGATGGCGAAGGAGAGAAGGTTATCGGCGTCGAAGCCGGGGTTGAGGGTGCGGAGGTTGTGGAGGGTGGTGAGGAAGAGGGACGCGGCGGCGAGGAGGAGGAGCGAGAGGGCGACCTGGACGACGACCAAGCCTTTGCGTAGCCAGGAGGCGGCGCCGGAAGAGGCGAGAGCGCCGGCTTCATCTTTGAGGGTGGGGGCGACGTCGGGGCGGGTGGCGGCGAAGGCAGGGGCGAGCCCGAAAAGGAACCCGGTGAGGAGGGAGATGGAAAGCGTAAAGAGGATGACGCGGAAGTCGGGGGTGGTGTCGAGCGGGAGCGATTGGCTGCCCGCCGGGTTGGCGAAGACGAGGAGTGCGTCGGTGGCCCAATTGGCGGCGAGGAGTCCGATGAGGCCGCCGGCGACCGAGAGAAGCAGGCTTTCGGCGAGGACGAGGCGGATCAACTGCCAGCGGCTGGCGCCGAGGGCGAGGCGGACGGCGATTTCGCGGCGGCGGGCAGCGCCACGGGCGAGCAGGAGGTTGGCGACGTTGGCGCAGGCGATCAACAGCACGCCGGCGACGAGAGCGGAGAGCAGCCACATGGCGGTGGCGACATCCTGTTCATTACTGAGATTCCCGTGGGAGGCGGGGATGAGAACGAACCGGCGGTCGAGGAAGCGCTGTTTACGGGATGCTTCCATCTTGCGGAGATCCTTGGATTCCTCCTGCAGGACGGGGACGATGATGCGGTCGAATTCGGACTTTGCCTGGGCTGGAATGGCGTTCGGTTTCAGACGGGCGAAGACCTGGAGGAAGAAGAGGTGCCGGTCTTCGAGTCGGGCGGAGTTGGGCATGAGCATGCGCTGCATGGCGAGGGGCAGGTAGAGGTCGGAGGGATTGAGAATGTCGGTTCCGCGGAAGCCGGGTTGGGCGACACCGAGAACGGTCATGGGTTTGCCGTTGAGGAGAATTTTCCTGTCGATGATGTTCTTGTCGGACCCGAAGCGGCGCTGCCAGAAGGCGTGGGAGAGGACGACGACGGGATGGGCGTCGACGGTGCGGTCGTCATCGGGGGTGATGGGGCGGCCGAGGGTCGTTTTCAGACTGAGGGTATCGAACCAGGTGCCGGAGACGAGAGTGGCGCGAACGATTTCGCTGCGGTCGCCGGTGGAGAGGCTGGCGGAGCCGGAGAACTGAGCCGCCACGGACTGGGTGGAGGGCCCACCGGCGAGGACGTCGCGGTACATGGGGTAGGAGACGGTTCGGCGTCCCCAGTTTTCGCCCATGCGGGGACCGGGGAGGTCGAGTTGGACGAGTTCGTGGGGTTGGGGGACGGGGAGGGGGCGGAGGAGGAGTTGGTCGAGGAGAGTGAAAATGGCGGTGTTGGCACCGATGCCTATGGCAAGCGACAGGGTGGCGACGATGGTGAAGAGCGGGTTCTGGCGAAGGGCGCGTGCGGCGTAGCGGAGATCCTGGATAAGCATCGGCGTTTACAAGGGCACGTTAGGGGCCATTGTAAGTGATTGATAATACGTGAGGCGGCGAAAATTGGAGTATTCCCAGATGGGACAAGGTGTGCGGAGACGGACAGATGTGGTATTGTAGAGGAGTGCACGGCGTGCCGTACAGGTGTGCCCTTTTGGAGAATTAGCAATGGAATGTCCCGTTACTGGCATCAAGACGCGCTTCGGCAATCGTGTTTCGCACGCGAACAATAAGACCCGGCGCACTTGGGAGCCGAATATGCAATCGAAGCGGTTCTGGGTTGCCACCGAGAACAAGTTCGTTCGCTTGCGGATCAGCGCGCAGGGGATCAAGATGATCGACAAGGTCGGAATTGATGCCGTGTTGGCGGATTTGCGTAAGCGCGGCGTTAAGGCATAATCCCGGAAGCAAGTATCTACGAAAAAAGGCCCTGCTGGTAAGCAGGGCCTTTTTCTATTTGCGGGGGCAGGCGGATGGGGTTAGGTTTTTGCGAAGTAGAGGGACGTCGCGCGTTCCAGATCGGGCTTGGTCATCGCGATTCCCCGTCCTTCGTACCGGGAGATGGACTCGAGGATATTGCAGATGTCGCTGGGATAGCAGGCACGGAGTTCGGTGCGGCCCTCGCGGAGGCAGAGTTTGCGTAGGAATTCGGCACTATCGGCTTCCGCCGGAACACGGCGGGCGGCGACGACCCGCTGGAAGATCTGATCAAAGACAGCCGGGCTGACCGATTCGACGTAGATCTTGTTTTGAATACGGCGGAGGAAGGCTTCGTCGGCAAGGTCGGACGGTTCCAGGTTGGTGGAGAAGACGACCATGAGTTCGAAGGGAATCTGGAATTTGACGCCGTAGCGGAGGGTCAAATAGTCGATGCGACGGTCGAGCGGGACGATCCAGCGGTTGAGGAGGTCGCGGGGCGACATCAACTGGCGGCCGAAATCGTCGACGATGAACAGGCCGTTATTGGCCTTCATTTGCAGCGGAGCGGAGTAGATGCCGGAGGCTTCGTCGAGCCGGAGTTCGAGCATGGACGGGATCAGTTCGCCACCAACGACGATGCAGGGGCGCTTGCAGAGCACCCAGCGGGGGTCGATTTCCGGATCCGTCGTTTCCAGGGCATTGTGGACGACAGGGTCGTAAATAGAGATGATCTGGTTGTCGACTTCGACAGCGTAGGGGATGAGAACGGCGTCCTGATAGACGCGCAACATACGTTCGGCGATGGAAGTTTTCCCGTTGCCGGAAGGGCCGTAGACGAAGATGGAGTTCTGACTGATGAGGGCCGGGCCGAGCTGATCGAGCAGGCGATCAGTAACAATCAGGTCCGAGAAGGCCTGGCGCAGAGCGCGGCGGTCAATCTGGAGCTTGGCGGCTTGCTGGCGGGTGGCGGCGTGGTATTCGTTGAGCGAAACCGGGCAGGCACCGGCGTATTGTGAGATCTGGAAGCGTTCGCTGGCCAGCTGGCGTCCGGAGGCGGAGTGGGTAAACGTGTAATCGTTGCCGACCATGCCTTTCACTTCCACCAACTGCTGCTTGCGCATGTACTGGAAGACGTGGTCGATAACCGGGACGGAGACGCGCAGTTTCCGGGCGAGGCTGGAAAGAGTGGACGTTCCTTCGAGCAGCAGGCGCCGGACGACCAGATCGAGAACGAGGTTCTCGCTGATTCCCAGGGCATCAATGGATTCCGGTATGCGCGGATTGAAATGGTTGAGCGGCGTGGTGGGGGGCTGCTGGAGGGTTGCCGACATAAGTGTCCTCGGCTTATATCGGCAATAATGGGGTCTGACTTTACCCTTGCACGGATTGACCTTGCCGCACGTCATGTAATTGTGGGACTTTGTCTGCGAATCCTGTTGGCCGGTTTGACCGTCGCGGTGTGGGCGGCGGAGCCATCGGCGCGTGCGCTGGCCCGGAAAGGGGAGCAGGCGGAGAAGATCGGCAATGTGGCCGAAGCCGTGCTGCTGTATAACCAGGCGGCGGCGAAGGGATCGGCGACGGCGGCGGCGCGGGCGCGGATCCTGATGGAGCGGGTGGTGCGGGACGGATTGCAGTCGGCCACGGCGGTTCAGGCGGCGACGGCGACGCCGGAAGAGCTGGACGCGATTTTCGCGCCGATTTCGGAGCGCGAGATGAAGGAAGCGCGGGAGTTGTTGCCGCCCCCGGAACTTGCGTTGCCGAAGACGCTGTTCGCGGTGGATTTGCGGGAGGCGCCACAGAAGCTGTGGGAGTCGGCTGGGAAGCTGTTGGGGCTGGAGGTTCTCTTCGACGGCGAGTATCCGGCGACGGGGCAACCGGTCCGATTCCAATGTACCGAGCAGAGCGCGCGGCAGGTGCTGCATGGGCTGTCGGCGGCGACGGGGAGTTTCATCGTCGCCTTGGGACCGCGGCGGATCATGGTGGTGAAAGATACGACGCAGAAGCGTCAGGAGCGGGAGCCGACGGTGGCGGTGCTGTTGACGCTGCCGGATCCGACCTCGACGCAGGAACTACAAGAGGCGGCGCGGGCGGTGCAGCAGGTGATGGAGATACAGAAGTTCGCCATCGATAACACGCGGCACATGGTGATCATGCGGGACCGGGTTTCAAAGGTCCGGCCGGCGCAGAAGTTATTTGAACAGTTACTGGGAGCGCGGCCGGCGGTGGTCATTGAAGTGGAACTGTATGAGATGCGGACGACTAAATCGCTGGAGGCGGGGATTGGCCTGCCGACGTCGTCCAAGCTGTTCTGGTTGAGCCGGTTTCTGAACAATGATCCGAGCAAGGTGGACACGGGCGCGACGATTGCGACGTTTGGCGCCGGGAACGGATTGATCGGCATGACGGTGGCGGATGCGACGGTGACGGCGACGGCGACGAAGAATTTTGGTTCGTCGGTGCAGCGGGCGTTTGTACAGTCGGTGAGCGGGCAGCCGGCGCAGTTGTTATTGGGACAGAAGTATCCGATTCTGACGGGAAGTTACAGCTCCGGAGCGGGGGTTGCGGAGACCGGATTGGCGTTTCCTCCGTCCTTTCAGTTTGAAAACCTGGGACTCACGCTGAAAGTAACTCCGTTTGTTCACGATACGGAGGAGATGACGCTGGAGGTGGAGGCGGAGTTCAAGTTACTGTCCGGGGCGGCGTTGAACGGGATTCCTATTCTGGCCAACCGCAAGTTCACGTCGCGGGTACGAATGCGGGATGGGCAGTGGGCGATGCTGGGCGGACTGTCGGACGACACGCGGACTTACAACCGGACGGGCATTCCGGGGTTGATGCAGATTCCGATTCTGGGGCCGGCGTTTCGGACCAATACGTTGGAGGGCGACGAGGGTGCGATGATGTTGCTATTGAAACCGCGGCTGTTGGGATCGGGGACGGACATGGTGCCGGAGGCGATATTCCTGGGGCCGGAGGCGCGGCCGGCGATGGTGTATTAGCGCAGGGCGGCGTCGATAGACGCGATGTTTTTGCGGGCGAAATCGGCTTCGGCGAGGTCAGGGTTGATGTCGAGCACCTTCTGGAAATGGCTGCGGGCGGCGGCGAACTGCTCCACACTTTGGAGCTTCTGGGCGCGGCGGGCGTAGGAGAGCGCGAGCACGTAGTGCACGTAAGGCTCCTGGCTGTCGTAGCGCAGGGAGCGCTGGCAGTAGGCGATAGCTTCGTCGTAACGTTCGCGCTTGCGTTCGCAGTCGCAGAGGCCGAAATAGGCCAGGCTGCGCATGTCGCTCCAGACGTCGCGCTGGGCGGCGCGTTTCTTGCGGCCGATGCCGGCCAGATAGCCGAGCACATAGTAATTCATCTTGCCGGCTAACTTACTGTCGAAGTCGCTCATTTGCAAGTACTGTTGATACTCGCCCACGCCTTCGGCGTATTTGGCCGAGAGGCGGAGGCTTTCGGCCAGCCAGAAATGAGTTTCGGCGTTTTTGGGATTGAGGGCGATGGCCTTGCGGGCGGAGTCGATGGAGTCCGGATAGAGCTCCTTCATGCGGAGGGCCTGGGCGAGGAGGGAGAGAGAGAGGGCGTGTTTCGGATCGCGCTGGACGGCGGCGTTGAGTTGGCGGATGGACTCATCGACGTTGCCGTTATCGAGCAGCATGCCGCCGAAGTTGGCGCGGGCTTCGAGGTAATCGGGGTCGATTTCAATCGCCTTGCGGAACGACTTTTCCGACTCCTCCACCTGGAACAGATCGCGCTGGACACGGGCGAGATAGAGCCAGGCCTGGCTGAATTTGGAGTCGGCCGCGATGGCCGCCCGGAACTCCCCCGCGGCCTTCGTATACGCCTCCTTGTTCCCTTTGTTGTAGAGTTCGATGCCCTTTTCAAAGGGTTCCAGCGCCGCTTTGGTACGGCGGCGGGGGATGGAGATTTTGATACTGACGGTCGATTCCTGTCCCGGGTAGACGGTCTCTTCGCGGGGGCCATCGGGTTCGTAGCCCATGCGCACGCCTTTGACGGTGTGAAGGCCCGGGGGCAGGCCGGGGAGGCGGAGCGGGTTGCCCTTGCTGACGACGCCTTTGGTGGCGCCATCGACGAAGACTTCGACGTTATCCATGTTGGCTTCGATGATCCAGGTGCCGAATTTGGGGGCGGGGGCTTCGCCGGGGCTGACGCGGCTGGGGAGGAAGGCGAGGAGCATCTGGGGGTCGAAGTTGCCTTTGTCGACCGTGGGATTCTGCTGGCCCTTGCTGGCTTCGCGGACGTTGCGGCGGACGTATTCGGCGAGTTCGTCGGCGGTGACAATGGAATCCTTATTCTCGTCGGCATAGCCTTCCATGCCGCGCACGACATAGTAAGTGAAGATACCGTGGCCGCCGCCCCAATCCTTACTTTCAAAAGACCGTTCGCGGGCGCGGGAGGCGGTCATGGAGAACATGGAGCGATTGAGATCGAGCAGCGATTTATTGACGATTTCCCCCTGTTCGGGCGTGATGGCGCCGGAGTGGCAGGAGTCCGTCAGCAGCACCTTCCACTTAGCCTGGACGCTGGAGCCGATGATCTTCCCAAGCTGATCCATGCTATATCCGGTGGCGGCGATGTTATTGGGATCGAGGTCGTAGGGGGCGAGGAAGGCCTTGCCGGATTTCGGATCGACAAAGCCGTGGCCGGCGAAGTAGACCAGAACGCGATCCTCCGGCTTGGCCGCACCGGGCAGCCACGTTTCCAACTCCTTCTTCATGTTGGCGAGAGTGGCTTTGGCGCCGGTCAGCTTGCGCACGTTTTCGGCGCGGAAATTGCCGCCTTCGGGGCTGATGAGGACGGAATAGATGGCTTCGGCATCGCGTTCGGCGAAGGCGAGTTTGGCGGTGGCGGGAAGGCTCCGGTAGTCGCCCACGCCGATGACCAGCGCGTAGCTGCGGGGGATGGTTTTGCCGTCGGGAGGCTTGACGGGTTCTGTAACAACGGGGTCCTTTTCAAATTTCAGGTCCCGCTCTTTCTTCTGGGACTCCTGCGCTTTTTGCGGTTGCTGCGCGCAGAGAGTAAGTAGAGACAGTGAACAGAGGAGTAACAGGCGCATGCAGGTTCCTTATTGGTGCGCGATACGGAATTGGTAGGTGACGGGGGCGGCGGCCACGTTGGCCACGCCGGCCGGGGAGGGCTTGACCGGGGGCACGGAGACGATGGACTGTTCGCCTTTTCGCACGAAGAACAGTTCGCGCGGGGTGAGGCCGGGGACGTTGTTGGGCTTCAGACCGGCGCCCGAGTCGACACATTCGCCGCGGGCTTTCAGCACGACGTCGTCGCAGCGGGGGGTGAGATTGGCGGGGACTTTGCCGGGCGCGGGCGGCGGGGGGAGGGGCCTATATTTCGCTGGTTCGCCGATGCGAACGGGGCTCAGGACCCAGTAGACCGTGTCGTACCCCTTCGGACCGGTGACGCGGAAAGCGCCGGAAGTGGACGGAATGAGGTATTCGTGGCCGGGCTCGATTTTATTGTTGGCGCCGGTCTGCTCACTGGGAAAGAGGGTGGACTGTTCGCCGGAGGTGCCTTCGTTGATGACGTAGAGAAAGCCGGGCTGGTTGGATTTAAAGCGAAAGCGGAGCTGATCGCCGTCGGAGAAGACATGACCGGGGTCCATGATTTTCCAGGCGCCGGCCTCGCGTTTCTCGATGGTGATCTCCAGGCGCTGCTGGGCTAAGAGAGAGAGAGAGGCGGCCAGCAGGAGCAGAACACGCATGTTATTTGTGCTCCAGTTTGAGGTCCACGACAACCTTGCCGTTGGGGCCGGCGTTCTTGTTGACGACGTAGACGGCGGTTTCCTTCTGCTGCGTGGGGCTGAGCTTGGACTCGTCGACCTTTTCAAAGACCAGATCGCGGGCGACCAGATCCCCGCGAACGCGGCCGACCGCGGCGTCGTCGATAGGGCGGGCCAACCCGGCCATTTGAAACGTCTTGGTGGAACGGGCGGGCGTGGGCGGGGCTCCGGCGGCCGGCTTGACGGAGGGAGCGGCGGCGGGTTCGGTGACGGAGTAGATCAGGTCCTCGAAGTTCTTTTCGGGCTTGCGGCTGAGGACGAGGAAGAGCTTTTCTTCGCCGGCCTGTTCGTCGAAGTAGAAGCGGCCGCCGTTGGGGACTTCATAGCGACGGAAGGGCTGAATGAGGTTATCGCCGCTGGCGACTTCGGAGACGGGGAAGAGGACCTTCCAGAGGCCGCTGGAGCCGCGGGCGATGACGTAGAGGTAGGCTTCGTCGTTGGATTCGACGGTGATTTTCAGACGGTCGCCGGAGCGGAAGGTGCTGGCGGCGTCGACCTCGGAGTAGGGGTTGTTGTCGCGGCTGAGCAGGAGGCTGTAGCGGAGCCCGAGAGGGGGTTGGGAACTGATGTAGGCGGCGGGGATGATGGCGGCGGTGATGGTTTCACGGGGCGGGGCGGCGGGAGCGGCCGCCTTGGCCTGTTCCACCGGGGCAGCGACGGGGGCTTTCCGGGCCGGAGCGGGAGAGGGGGCGCGCACGCCGGCGGCTTTGGCTTTGATGGCCGGGGCGGCGAAGAAAAGCTCGCGGGGAGTGAGGTCCTGGGCATAGACGCCGGCGGCGAGTAAAACAATCGACAAGTGAAATATTTTCATAGTGTTGCGAGCCTTTTGCAGCGCAGCGGCGCTGTGCGGTTATGGTACTATTCGGGGTTTAGGAAGCAGGCCCCAATGGTATATAAATCGACAGTCGCCTCTGCAATACTCTTCTCTTTATTAGCGCAAACCGTGGGCTATGGCTATCAGGAAACCGGTTCGATTCCAAAATTGAACATTGAGATCGTGGAAGGCGAAGGGGCCGTCAACAATATACGACAGCGGATGGCGCGGGAACCGATGGTGCAGGTGACGGATGAAAACCGGAAGCCGGTGGCGGGGGCCGCGGTGGTGTTTCTATTGCCGAATCAGGGAGCGGGCGGGGCCTTTGCCAACGGGGCGAAATCGCTGACGACGTTGACCGATTCCAACGGGAACGCGGTGGCGCGGGGACTGCAGGCGAACCGGTTGTCGGGGCAATATCAGATCAATGTGACGGCGTCGCATCAGGGGCAGACGGCGTCGAAGTCGATCAACATGACGAACGCGGCGGCGGCGGCCGGGGGCGCGGTGGCGGGCGGATTGGCGATGAAGTGGTTATTGATTGCGGCGGCGGCGGGGGGAGCGGTGGTGGCGGGCACGATCGCCGCGACGGGCGGGAACGGAAACGGCGGTGGCGGTGGCGCCACGCCTCGCCCGCCCACAACTGTGACTCCCGGGACACCGTCCGTTGGAGGCCCGCAGTGAGCAAGGTGTTACTGGGATTCGTGGCGGCCGGCGCGTTGACGGCGCAGAGCGTGGGCGGGCCGGTGTTGGGCTATGTGATCGACGGGGAAGCGCGGATGCGCCCGGTGTTTGGCATGGCGGCATCGGCGCACGTTGGGGCGGCGATGCGCGAAGGCGTTCGCGATTCGTGGGGCGGGCTGGCGCTATTGGCCGACGGCACGGCGATGCGGAACGGAGTGGCGTTGGAAGGGCGCTGGGGGTCGGTACAGCCGGGCGCATTTTTGGACGCGACGGAGCGGGAAGTGCTGGTGGCGGCTGGCGGCGCACCGTGGCGTTTGGCGTTGCCGGAACGGGCGTTGGCGGTGCGTGTATCGGCGAGCGGCGACCGCGTGGCGACGATACTGGCCGATGAGAGCGTGGCCGTATGGGCGCGCGGCGGCGGGGCGGAATTCCGACTGCCGGCGAGCAAGTGGTGGAGCATCGCGTTTGCCGGAGAACGGGTGATCGCCTACGACCCGTCGGCCCATGCGTTGGTGTGGCTGGATGGAGCGACGGGAGCGTCGCGCGCATTGGCATTGGAAGGCACGGAAGGCCTGTATTCATTGGCCGTGGACGCTGCGGGGCGAAACGCGATTTTGCTGGGCGAGCGTTTGCTGGTGGCGCCGCTCGACGGCGGGGAAGTACGTGCGTTCACGCCGCCGCCGGGGGCGGAGCGACTGGAGCCGTTGGCCGGGGGGACGACGTTTTTGTTGACGCGGAATCCGGCGCGGCCGATGTGGGTTTTCGATCCGGGGCGAACAGACGGATTGCTGGTCATCCCCGCCGTGTCTGGTGAAAAAGGCGGCCAGCAGTGAGAATGCGACTCGCAGGGCTATTCCTCGTGACCGCGGGTATGGCGGCCGCGGGGCCGGACGGCGGGTGCGCCATCTCGCAGGCCAATATTTTGAGCCCGTTGACGAAGCTGACCGCCGGGGTTCGATTTACGATCCCCATCACCACGACCGGATGTACAGCGCCACTGCGAAGCGTGCGTCTCGCCACCGGGACACTGCCCGGCGGGGTGGAACTGTACTCCAGTCCGACGGGCGCCGAGCTTTCGGGGACACCGTATGTAGCGGGTACCTCGGTGGTGACGATTCGCGCCATCGATGCGGCGTATAAACTACCGACCGAATCGGTGATTCTGCACGTGAACGAGGCGCTGCGAATCGACACGTTGGCGGTGGCATCCGGGCTGCCGGGTTCGGCCTATTCGGATACCATCCGCGTGCGCGGCGGCGCGGCGCCCTATACGTTTTCGATCGTGGAAGGAGCGTTGCCGGCCGGGCTTACGCTGAACGCCTCCACTGGCGCCATCACCGGCAACATGCCGGCCTCGGGAAACCGCTTTCGCGTTCGGGTTACCGATAGTTCCTCGCCTGCCAATGTGAAAGAAAGTCCGTACACCATCGCGCCCACCGGGCAATTGACGACGCTCACGGCACCGGTGGGCAGCGTCGGCAGTGCCTACAG
>JBIKOG010000444.1:0-3471 GCA_044358225.1 Bryobacteraceae bacterium
CCGTATCGGGTTTGAAGACACCAAGGGCCCGATTCATCTGCTGATCGAAAAAGACTTCAAGTGCGCGAACCCCTCGACGCCGAAGGATAACGACGACTGCTACGAAAACCCGGTGGCCTGCGAGAGTTAAAAACAAAACGGCCGGCGCCTGGGTAAGGCACCGGCCGTTCTGGGTTGCGGGAACCCTACGCACGATCGGGTTAACGAACGCGCGTGGAAACGAAGTTGACTGTAACGACCGACGTGGCCGAAACACCGGCCTGGTTGGTCACGGTGAGTTCGAACAGGTACGGCCCGAACTGCTCACCGAGCTGGACGCGAGGAGTGACCGACGTCGGTTCGAGAACCACGGCGGTCTTCTCCAGCGGGCGCCAACGGTAGGTGAGCGGCCCGCCCTTGGGATCGGACGAAGCCGAGCCGTCGAGCGTGATGAGGCGGTACAGCGTGTCGATGCTGGGGCCGGCATTGGCGATGGGCCGGTCAATGACCGGGGCCGCCGCCACGCGAACGGTCACTTCGCAGCGCGCCGTTTCGTTCTTGGCGTTATAGGCGATCAGCGTGTAGGTGGTGGTCGCATTGGGACGAACCACAACCGGATTGCCGACGCCGAGGCCGTTCAGCGTAACCACCGTGAAGTTTGTGGCGGTGTAGCTGATGGAGGCCGAGTCACCGGCTTTGGCGACTTCCACCGGGTTGGCGACGCAAGCGGTCAACGACGGCGGCGGCGTGGGCGGCACGACGGCCGGACGCACGTTGATGCCGATGGTCGAGCTCACCTGGCCCTGCGCGTTCTGCGCGGTCAGAGTGTAGAGCGTATTCTGGTTGGGCGAGATACCGCTATTGCCCTGCAGGCCCACGGTGCCCAGCGTGCTGATGGTGACCGACGTTGCGTTCTCCACCAACCAGTCGAGCGAGGTGCGATCCCCGGCCGTGATGTCCATCGGCGAACCGGTGAAGCGGATGATGCGCGGCAGGCCATCGCCACCGCCCGGAGGCGGCGCGGTACCGACCTGAACCACAGCCGTTGCCGTCGTGGACCCGAAGGCGTTCGACGCGGTGATGGTGTAGGTGGTGGTGTCGTTCGGCGAAACAGCCGAGGTGCCCGACGGGGAGACGTTACCGATGCCGGCGATCGAGATGGTATCGGCGTCCTGCGTCTGCCAGGCGAGCGTCGAGCCCTGACCACGGTTGATGGTGGCGGGCGTTGCCTGGAAGCTGATAATGCGCGGCAGCGGGCGTTCCACGTTGACCGTGACCGTTTCCACCGCTTCGCTCGTCGCGTTGCGGGCGGTGAGGCGATAGGTGGTGGTTTCGGTCGGGTTCACCGAAAGGGTGCCTTGCGTGGCGTTGACGGAGCCGCCCGGGGTGATGCTGGCCGAGTCGGCATTTTCAATCAACCACAACAGGTTCACCGGCTGGCCGGCCTTCACCTGCATCGGGTTGGCCTGGAAGCGGATGATGCGAACCACCTGCGGCGAGCGAACGCCGACGGTGGCGCGGGCGATGCCCGTGGCGCCCTGGTCGTCGCGCACGGCGAGGCGGAAGGCGTAGGTCTGTCCGGCGGCGGCGGTGAAGCCGGCGACGGCGGCGGTGGCGTTATTGATCGTCACCGTGGGGCCGGCAACCTGCGTCCACTGGTAGGTGATGGGGTCGCCATCGGGATCGTAGGAGGCCGAACCGTCCAGACGGATCTGGCCGGCGGCGGCGTTGACCTGGTCGCCACCAGCGTCGGCGATCGGAGCGCTGTTGCCGGTGCGAATGCGCCGGGTGAGCACTTCATACCGCAGTCGCGGGATGTCCATCGGTACAGGCGTTTCGGTAGCGGCGTAGTCCTTCGGACGCAGCCAGTTGCCGAACAGAATGCCGAAGCGGACGGCGCCGGAATTGTTCCGGCCGATCAGCGTTTCGTTCAGGCCGCCTTCGACGCTAAGCGCGATCATCTTGTTGATCGGCTGCACGAAGCGAACCATGCCGCCCGGCTTGTTGTTGCCGCTGTAAGCGCGCAGGAAGCCGAGGTTGCCTTCGACGTAGGTGTCCTTCCACAGGGCCACCGACGTGGAGCCGCCAATCTGATCGACAGCGCGCAAGTAGGTTTCCAGGAACACGTTCGGGCTGACCACGGTGCGGCTGATGACCGCGTTGTTCAAGAAAGCCTTGGTGCCGAAGAGGCCCAGCCGGCCGCGCTTGAAGATGTAGTCCACCGCCACGGCGCCCTGGCCCAACGTGCCGCCGCCCTGATACTGATTGAAGCTGGCGTGCTTGAAGCTGGAGAACAGGCCCATCTGGATCTTGTCGAACCGCTGCACCAAACCGGCGTCGAACTGCCCTTCCTGACGATCGCGGAAGTACATGTACTCCGCTTCGCTCTGGAAGGCGCTGGACTTGCCCATCGGCGCAAAGAAGCGGCCCTTGCCGTTGAACGTCAACCGGCCCTGGCTGTCGGCCCCGGCGTTGGCGCCGAGCAGCGAGAACTTGGGCGAGTTGTTCTTGGCGAGCGTCTCTTCGATGACCTTGCGGGAAACGTCGGCGACGTCTTCCTTGGCCTTGGGCGCGAGGCCCGCGGCGGCGGTGGCGGCCATTTTCTCGTTGTCGGTCTTCAGCTTGGCCACTTCGCCGGCCAGCTTGTCGTGCTCGCCCTTCATCGTGCGGAGCAGTGCCAGGATGTCGTCCAACTTATCCAGCCGCTTCAAAATCTCGTCGCAGCACTTGGGATCGGCAGCCGCCGCGGGGCCACCGGCCGCCGCGTTCAAGTTGCGGATCGCATCGCCCACACCACCGGCCGACACCGGCTTGCCCTGGGCATCGGTGACGTACAGCATCGTACGCCGATTCATCCAGCGGCCTTCCTTGGTGTCGTTGCCAACCTTCGGCTGCACCATGCCTTGCGTGGTGGCCGAAATCTGATCGGGCCGCGCGCCGTATTTTTCCAGGAACTGTTTCACAGCCTGCGCACGCTGCATGCCCAGCTTTTCATTGGCCCGTTTGGACCCAATGCCGTCCGTGTGGCCTTCCACGCGGACCTTAAAGCCGGGGTTCTTCGTCAGTAACTCGGCTAAGCGCAGCAGGCTCGGATACCCATCCGTGAGTACTGCCGAGCTCGTTTCAAAATTGATTTCTTCCCAGTCATCCTTCGTCGCGTTGGTGTTGACACCTTGGGCCATGAGCCCGGCGACGTAGAGTGACAATAGGACAAACCATGTCAGGGACCGTTTAATCATTACCAGTCCTCCTCCCTAAAATCTGTATGTGGTGAGTTGTTGTTGCGGTTGCTGTTGGTGAGGCGTGCAAGGATCTTCTGCCAGCGGCCGTACACACGGCCACCACCTATCAGATTAGCACATAATCGCATGAAACTGCGTGACTTAGGGCGTAAGCGGGGCACCCCTCCATCCGATGCTTCGCACGGGTAAACTGTTACCGCCACTGAACATTATTTTTTTGCGGCAAATGAAAAGTCCCAAACTTGCGTGT
>JBIKOG010000272.1:0-9410 GCA_044358225.1 Bryobacteraceae bacterium
AGTAGCGTCAGCGGTTTGAGGTCAAGGTCCAACGCTTCAAAACACTTAAAGTTACGGAGATGAAGGCTCTCAATCATTGCATTACCTCGATGAGGCGCGTTTCCATCTCGCGAAAACGCTGCTGGACTTGTTTTCGGCTGTTCGTTGAATAGGTGATCGAATGCACAAATTCGTCTTCACAGACTAGATTCTTGATAATTCTTCTGATTGCGTGCTGATGCTCAGCTACCCTATCCGATGTGAAGGGGGCGAGCAAGACAGAACAGACATCTAGCAGCGCAATGTTTAAGACGGAACGGTCAGCATCCGGTGTTCCCGTAAGTGATTTGCGGAAAGCATGTCGGCCGAATAATGCGTAATTGTGCTCCATGGATATGTCGAAGCGAATTCGCAGCTCCGTTAGTTCAGCGGGCGACATTTGATTCATTCGGCCAAGCGCTTCGGCCAAGAAACTGTCCATGTCGCCCGAGTTGTATCGCTTCCACCCGAGAAGCGAAAATGCGCAGAATCTGTTGATTACTTCACGATCACGCATTTTCTCCGAATCCAGCGAGTTTCCAGTCGCCCGTTGGAAACTGTCGCTCCTTGCAGCATCTTTCAGCCACCTCGTTGCTGGTCCGTTGTAAAGGCAATTCCGCATTTGCTGCCGCGTAAGTGGTTCCCCACTGTTAACGCGTTCAAAAATATCGAGTTTTGCTCGCTCTGGTGCTGCGGCCTCTAGAATATATAGAGTCAATTGAGTGTCTTCAACCCGTTCTTGAAGTTTGAGGTCGAGATCACTAAAGGCCTTTCCCTCTAACGGATGACTTGTCTCGTCCGCTGTCTTCGGAAAGGTAAGCTTGAACTCATTACCTATGAATCGTTTGAACGTTGTTAGCCGTTGCAGTCCGTCAACGACGATGATTCGCCCGTCCGGTGCTTCTGCCACATATAATACCGGGAGCGGAATCCGCATCAGGCAAGATTCGATTAGCCGAGATTGTTTGGCGTTAGGCCAGACAAAATCGCGCTGGAACTCGGGGTTGAGATCGTATCTGTGATTGTTAATGCGCCGGACAACTTCGCCCACTGTTCGTTGGTCTGTGCGCACGAAGACCGCATCCAAAGGGTATTGCCCACCCCACCCGGCCTCTGCCGTCGAATCATCTCCTTCGAGGTCCTTTGGCACGTGGGCAATCTCGCGTTTTGTCACCCCACTCTCAAATGCCTCACGAATGACCTCCATCTGAACATCGTCAGGTTGACCTTTTCCTCGCTCCCAAACCGAAATTGTAGCCTGCGAAACGCCGACAAGGCGTGCGAGTTCGGCCTGGCTCCATGCGCGATCGCCTCGCATCCGTTGAAGCCAAGTTCCTATTTCGATCTGGGGGATGTTTACGGCGTCCATCATTCTCCTTCAATTATCCAACGGTCCGGCAATCACCCATCAGTCCGGTGGACCGGACGAGACGGAGTGAGTTCGAATGTCAGCGACAGACTTGTCCTGAATCGTTGCTGAGCTACACTGCCTACCCAAGCCTGTAGTCTATCAAGCTGCCTAGACCACTTCAGGACGTCGATACTCAAGCTTCAGGGGCAGCCACCAAAGACGCGAACCTTACGAGCTCCAGCGACTTCCTGTGGTGCACTACTCGAACGGTACTCAATAGTCTCAGAGATTTCGGCGGCGGAGCCATCGCGGACCCAGGGGTCGAGCTGGGCTACGTCTTTGAGTTGTTGGCCGCGGCGGCGGGGGACTTCGACGTATTGACAGGAGAAGTCGGCGAGGGCGGTCATATCGCCCCAGAGGCGCTCGAATTGGGCCACGGGGAAGACGTCCTCCTGGCCGCGGCCCCAACGCTTTTTCACCTCTTTGATGGTGATGTAGCTGGGCATGCGCTGGGCCATGCGGCGGACCGCCGGTTGGACCTCCGCGGGATTGGCGAGGGTGGCTCGGGTGAGGCCGAAGACTTTGAGCAACGCGTCGATGGTGATCCAGTAGCTGCCGGTGTTGTAGTAGCGGAGGGAGAATTCGATCTCTTCGTTGGGCAGGCAGAGGCCTTCGACGAGACGGGGATGGCCGTTGACGAGGGCGAGGCCGCCGCCGTGGTCGTCGTATTGTCGGCCGATGACTTCGACGGTCATGGCGGCGCCGCTCGCAATGTGCTGGCCGAGGAGAGTTTCGGAGGCCGTGGCGCCGAGGGTGTCGATGTTGTGGAGGAAGAGGTATTCGAGATTCGGGTTTTCGGTGAGGAGTTGGTGGAGCTTGCCGTTCAGGAGGAGATTGGGCAGCTCGTACCAGTGGCCAACGGGGTGGACGCACTGGGAGGGGAGGTTGTCGGTGTAGTCGCCGGCTTCGCCGGTTTGGCGGACCCAGTTGAGGAGGCTGGCGCGGCCGCTTTCGCGGACCTTTTGTTTTTGGGCGTCGAGCTGCTGTTGGGGGAGGACCTCCCAGAGATAACGCAGGTCGGCGACGGTGGGGATCATGCGGAGGCCGATGGATCGGCCGGCGGAGACGTTGGCGCCGGTGGCGGCGATGGGAGAGTAAGTGAGGTAGCTGGTGGTGACGACGTGGGGAACCTGGGCGCGGCGGGCCTTTTCGCGCTGAATGTCGAGGAAGCTCCAGTATTTGGGGCCGAAGCGGTGGAAGGGGTGGAGGGCCTTGACGACGCCGGCGCCTTTGGTCCAGCGGCTACCGACGCCGCCGGCCATGGTGATGACGGCGAGTTTGTGGTTGGCGATGGCGGCGTGGCCGGCGGGCTGGTGTGTTTCGCTGATCTGGGCGACGTGTTCTTCGCGCACGTCTTCGATGACGGTATTGGCCGGGAGCCGGTTCTGGGCGAGGCCGATGCGGCCGGCGCGGTAGTCGGCACGGAGCTGTTCGTGGGCGGCGGCGTCGAACCCGTTTTCGTTGAGGAGGGTGTAGACGTTTGCTTCGGCGGCGGAGGTGGCGGCCGAATCGCGGGGGATCATGCGGTCGAAGAGGGCTTCGGTTTGATCGCGGTGGGTGTGGGCGAAGCGGGCGAGTTCGGCTCGGCGTTCAGCGGTGAGGAGGCGGGTTTCCTGGCGGAGATCTGCCGGGGCGCGGAAGAGATAATACGGGATGCTGAGAATGGCTCCGGCGCCGGTGCGGAGTTCTGCGACGGTGCCGTTTTCATTGACCGCGAAGTCGTAGACGACCGGTTCGACGGCGAAGGGGAAGCTGGTCTGCATCGCGCTTTTGGCGGTGGCGAGGATGTTGGGCATGGCCGCTAGCGCGGCGGGTTTGGCTTCGGGGGCGAAGACAAAGCCCATGCCGCCGCCGGACATGCCGCCGAGCATCCAGAAGCCCCAGAAATCGGCGCCGAACTGCTGGCGGCAGGCTGCGATGAGGGCTTCGGTGTAGGCGTTGCCGGCCCAGGGGATGATGGCCTGGATGGGGCCGTCGTAGTTGGCCTGGGTGAGGGACGCGAGTTTTTGGATATCGCCCTGGCGGAGGGCGTCGGCGAGTTGATCGAGAATCTGGATGGCCTGCTGGCGGCCTTGCCATTCGGGACCGGAACGGAGGAGGTAGCGCTCCGTACACATTTCGAGGATGGGGCCAACGTCCTGGCTCATGCCACCGTGGACGAGGACGAGGGAGGCTTCGAGTTTGCGGCGGGCTTCGGCGGGCACGTCCGACATTTGGCTATGGCGGGGGAGGAGGCGGCCGCGGCTGGCGCCATGTTCGGGATCGCCGGGGACGGCCTCTTCGGCGGCGATGAGTTTGATGCCGGGCCAGACGCCGCCGGAGTCCTGCCAGCCGCCGCCGGAGCCGCCGAGCCATTCGCCAAGGATGGCGCGGGCGGCGACGATGCGGCGGTCCTCCTCATCGAGGGGGCCGGTGAGGGTGCGGATTTGGCGGGTGGCGCGCATGCAGAGCGCGATGAGGCTGGCGAGGAGATTCGTGCTGACGGCGAAGCGGCTGCCTTTGGGAATGTCGTTGACCTGACTGACGATTTCGATGCCGCAACCGGGGTGGCCGGTGACACATTCAAGGATGGCCGCGAGCGACTGGCCGGAGCCTTCGAGTCCGCCGGGGATGAGGCCGCTGGCGATGACGGCGGCTTTCAGGAGGCCGAGGTAGTCGCGGGCAAAATCGAAGAGTTCTTCGAGGGAGGCGACGTCGGCGGAGGCGCCGAGATCGACACTGACAAGGCGGAGGACGGGTTCGTCGATGACGCGGAGGAAACTCTCGACAGGGGGACGGGGGGACTGGCCGGCGCCGCGGACGGCGAGATCGACAGAGATGTTGATGACGCGGGCGCCTTCGGGGTAGTCCATGGCCAGGAAGAAGATGTCGCTCCAGGCGCTGTGGGTGAGGTCCATGCGGACGGGGGTGGACTCGTGGAGGATGGGGAAGGGGGCGGGTTTGGTGAGATCGGGGTGGAGGCGGAGGGGGTAATCGGCAATGTGGCCGGTGCGGAACATCCACTGATTGCCGGGGAAGCGGCGGACCGAGAGGCGGACCTGATCGGCCAGGGTTTGGAAGGCGAGGCCGCGGTAGGCGGTGGCGAGGGCGCTGGAGAGGGCGGGGCTGGCGCCGTGGGCGGACTGGGCGGCGAGGAGTTCGGCGACGGCCTGGTCGAAGCGTCGGCCGCGGATGTGTTCGATGGCCGAGTAGGGGATGAGTTGGGCGCCGGAGGCGGCGACGGTGAGGTGGAAGCGGTGGAGGGTGGAGAGGAAGACGAGGGCGCGGACGCGGTCGTAGAGGTTGGCCGATTCGCGGCGGAGGGTGTCGAGGCGGGCGGCTTCGGCGAGGAGGCTCGATTCGGACTGGTTGTTGGCCCAGGTTTCGAATGGCAGATTGCGGACGGCGGGGTCCGGGGAGGTGATGCGGTCGAGGAGGGTCATCGAGCGGTGAGCTCCAGCATCAGGGAGAGGATTTCTTCGCGGTCGGAACTGCCGAGGGCGAGGGCGAGCTGGGATTGGAGGAGGCCGTACTTGGCGCCGATGTCGAAGCGGCGGCCGGGGAGGATGGTGGCGAGGTAGCGTTCGCGGCGGGAGATGGTTTGGAGGGCGGCGGAGAGGGACTGGCCGGGTTGTTCGGCGAGAATCTGGAGCAGGGCAGGGGTGAAGAGGTGGATGCCGAAGAAGCAAAGGTACTGGCCCTGGCGGAGGCCGGCGGCGGTGAGGACGCGTTCGGCTTCGGTGGGGGTGGGTTTTTCGAGGACGGTGTCGACCTGATAGAGCTTGGGCCCGATGGCGGGGCCGCCGACGGCGCCGAAGAAGGGGAGGAGGCCTTCGCGGGTGGGGGAGACGGCGGAGACGGAGCAGCCTTCGGCGGCGTGGATGCGGATGAGTTCGGCGGTGAGGGAACTGACGGGACCGTGGTCGGCGAGGTAGAAGTGATCGCCGACGAGGTGGAGGAAGGGGGAGTTGGCGACGAAGTCGCGGGCGAGGGAGATGGCGTGGGCGTAGCCGCGGGGTTCGGGCTGTTCGATGAAGGTGATGCGGCGGCCGGAGGAGGCGAAGAGAGATTGGAAGCGGGGCGTTTGGGCGGCGGGGACGACGATGGCGATTTCGTCGACGGCGTCGGCGAGGAGATCGAGAAGGAAATCGCCGATGGTGGTGCGGCCGGAGTCCGCCGTGGCGAGGGTCTGGTGGAGGAGGTGTTGCTGACCGGGGCCGGCGGCGGTGATGACGGCTTTTAATTTCATTGTCTCTGCCATTGTAACGGGACCATCTTGGGGTATCGACAGTTTACCGATTTGCCTTAAGGGCTCAGGGGAAGCCGGTAGGGGGAATTCGGTAATTGCGGTGGCTGTCCCTAATTTCTAAGGGTGGAGACCTTTGTACCGGGGTACTAAGGCTTGGCGGGGGCCTTAGTACTAGATTTCGGTACGTACCGCCCATTGGCGGTGGGCGGGGTGGGCGGTGACACTCGTTTAGATGCTGTTAACGGTTAGAGTGGACAATCCTCCGCCCCCGGGCCAGTCTGCCAGTGGCGGACGGACGGGACGGCGCGATTCGATCTATCCGCACCGAAGTGTGCGGGCGCTGCCGTTATCAAATGTCCGGTTGTGGGCTGGGGTGGCGCTGGCGTTGGTGATTACGGTGTGGAGCGTCCTTTATGCCGTGCCGATTATGGAAGCGCACTCCCGAGTGGCGGCGATACTGGCCGGATGGGCCGGGCTGCCGGTAACGGGATGGGCGCCGGTGGGCGTGTTCCCTGGGTTGGAACCGGCGAGCGGGCCGGTATTGACGATTCCTACTTTCGGAGAAGTGAGCGAGGGGGCGCGGCTGGCGCTGTTGCTCACGATTATCGGGCTGCTGATTGTGGCGCAGCGGTTTTCGCTGTTCCGAAATGTGGCGAACTTTTTGATTGTGCTGCTGGTGGCCTCAGCGGTGGCGAATGCGGTGTTTGATAATTTCCGGCTGGAATCGATTACGTTCGGGCAGATCTGGCTGCGGCAGGAGATGCTGGTCTGGCTGATTCTGCCGTGGGTACTGCTGCTGCTTTTCGTGATTCCGCAGCCGAACCTGTTGCGGGGGCTGCTGTGGGTGGTCTTTCTACAGGTTTACGGGTTCCTGTTTTCGGCGGTGCGGATGGTGTTTGTGTTGGGGATGTTGCACTATACGGGGCTGATCTTCATGCCGCCGTTGTGGTTCCTGCTGGGGACGATGTGTGACCTGCTGTTTGTACTCTTCTTTTACTCGTTATCTATACATCGCTCGTCGGGCGAACTTTGGGGCGTGAGGGATTCATGGCAGTCACACTTCTAATCGGCATCTCGTATGTCGTGATCGCGTTCACGGTGGCGTTCCTGCTGCTGTACGCGGTGCGGCATTATTTGCTGGGCTATTCGCGCCTGCGGATCGACCAACCGAAAGATTCGATGGAGCTGGTTGGGTTCTACATGCCGCGGGTGACGGTGTTGATCCCGATGCATAACGAGGAGCGCGTGGCGGCCGATGTGCTGCAGGCGATCGTCGACAGCGACTACGACTGGGAGAAGCTGGAAGTGATTCCGGTGAACGACCGGAGTACGGACAAGACTCGAGAGATTGTGGACGGGTACGCGCGGCGGTATCCGTTCATTCAGCCGTACCACCGGGTGGACGGGCAGGGTGGGAAACCGGCGGCGCTGGTGGAAGCCTGCGCGCGGGCGACGGGCGACATTCTGGTGATGTTCGACGCCGATTATGTGCCGGGGCGCGCGGTGATCAAGATGCTGGTGGCGCCGTTCGCGGATCCGGAAATTGGCGCGTCGATGGGGCGCGTGGTGCCGCATAACATTGGCGATTCGTTGTTGAGCGGGTTGTTGTCGTTGGAGCGGTCGGCCGGGTACCAGGGTGTGCAGCAGTCGCGGTTCAACCTGGGCTTTACGGCGCAGTTTGGCGGGACGGTGGGCGCGGTGCGGGCGGCGGCGTTGGAATCGGTTGGGGGTTGGAATCCGGAGTCGTTGACGGAAGACACGGACCTGACTTTTGCGCTGTTGTTGAGTGGCTGGAAGACGGCGTATGTGAACCGGGCGGAGTGCTATGAAGAAGTGCCGCAGAGCTGGGGAGTGCGGCGCCGGCAGTTGAGCCGGTGGGTGACGGGGCACACTGAGTGTCTGCATAACTACTGGCCGGACCTGATGCGGAGCCGGTTCTTGACGCGCTGGGAAAAGGTGGACGCGCTGTTCCTGCTGGCGATGTACTGGACGGCTCCGGTACTGGTGCTGGGGTGGGTGGCGTCGTTGTTGCTGTTCTTTATTCCGGAGGCGCATCAGACGCCGTGGTTGCCGGTGGCGCTGGGGTTTCTGGGGTATCAGATGTTTGCCAATCAGGCCACGTTTTTGGAGATTGGTGTGGCGTCGATGCTGGACGGGACGCGGATCCGGTCGTTGTTGTTGCCGCTGAATTTGCTGAACTTTTTCGCGAATACCGGGGCGATTTGCAACGCGCTGCGGAAGTTCTATTGGAACAAGCTGTGGGGATCGGGCGGGGACGGTTGGTATAAGACGCATCGGACGCGGGGCCGGAGCGGCGGTGGCGGGTTCTTTGGCGGGGCAGGGGCGTCGGTGACGACGCGTTCGGCACGCGGGCTGTATCATGCGCGGGCGGAGGGAGACTGATCATGGCGTTTTTCCTGTTTTCGATCTTCTTTTGCGCGTTGTTCTATCTGCACTTTTCGGTGGCGCACCGGGCGTGGCGGCAGATCCGGGGCCGTGAGTCGGCTGAGTTGGACATGGGCTACGTGCGGATGGAGGATTACTTCGGCCAGTCGTTCCGGACGAAGCTGGCCGGTTGGATGAAGACGTTGCCGCGGGCGACGAACAGCACGGCGGGCTTGCGGGTTTTTGACAAGGGGAATGAACGCATCTTTGTGGCGGGCGGGGCGCAGTATCCGGCCGGGCGGAAGGAGCGGGAGATTCTGGTGATTGAGGGCGACTTTTCGTGCGGGCGGGATTGCGAGTTTGAGAAGGAGTTGATGGTGAAGGGCGACTGCGCGATTGGGCAGGACACGCAGTTGCAGGCGCTGGCGGTGGACGGGACGTTGCACGTGGGCGAAGGCGCGCGGGTGCGGCGGTGGGTGGACGCGGTGAAGCAGTTGACGGTGGGGGCGGACGCGGTGGTGGCATCGCGGGCGACGTCACGGACGGCAATTGAGTTTTTACCGGGCGCGCAGGCGTTGTCGCTGTTTGCGCCGGAGGTTTACACCGAGGGGCGGCACGAGGTGGAGTTGCAGATTGAGGTGGCCCCGTCGGTGATCGTGCAGCTACCGCATCCGGAAGGGGTGGCGGTGGCGGCGAACGGGTATGACCCGAAGAAGCTGTTTTCAATGGGTGGGAACACGTATCTGTACGATGGGGATTTGCATTTGACGGCGCCGGTGCATCTGCGGGCGGCGTTTGTGGTGCGCGGGGATTTTTCCTGCCCTAAGGAGAGTTTGTTGGAAGCCGATTTGAAGGCGCATGGGGCGGTGACGATTGGGGCGGCGTCGGTGGTGAAGGGGAATATCGTGGCCGGCGGCGACATCGTGTTGAAGCCGAATACGTATTTTCAGGGGTTGCTGCATGCGGGCGGGGCGATGCGTTTGTCTCGCGGGGTGCGCGGGTTGCGGGACAAGTTGCCGGTGGCGGCGTATGCGGCCGGGGTGGTGACGATGGAGAGCAACGTGGTGGTGAACGGGAAGGTGGCCTCGGCGCATCGGGTGGTGGCGGTGTCGACACCGGTGGCGTGGCTGGAAGGGGCGCGCGGCGCGGGGGTGCTGGGATGAGGGGAAATCCGGGGAATACGGTCGGAAAGATTAAATTGGTGCCTGGCACCAATTTTTATCTTGTTGATTTGATTGGAGGCTGGCGATGGGAAGATTAAATTGGTGCCTGACAGTGCGCCGGGATAAACCGGCATGTAGTAGGGAATGAAAGAGTCCTACAGGAAAGGAGTAGCGCCCCATCTTGGCCTCGAGTTTTGCGGGTGTC
>JBIKOG010000234.1:0-11792 GCA_044358225.1 Bryobacteraceae bacterium
CAAGATGGGGCGCTACTCCTTTCCTGTAGGACTCTTTCATTCCCTACTACATGCCGGTTTATCCCGGCGCACTGTCAGTCACCTTATTTTTATCCGTAAAACGTTAATCTTCGTCTTCACCGCCCCGAATACCGCCGCAAGATCTCCCGCACCCGCCCAATCGGGATCGCCTCCACCGTCCGTTTCTTCGACGCCACCGTCGTCGCCCGCAACAGCGAGTTATAAATCGCCTCCTCAGTCGCCTCCAGCACCGCCTGGAACAACGGCGACTGCGCATCCGTCCCCACCTCCCGCACCCCAATGGCAGTCGAAAACGCAATCCCGAAATCCCCGCTCCCGTTGCTATACGACGCCCCCGTCCGCCCCATCCCAAACACCGCCCGCGCCGCCAACCTCTGGCACCCCCGCCCGTTCAACGGCGCATCTGTGGCCACCACCAGCATGCACGACCCATCCCCCGGCGCATCCGCCCGCCCCAACTCCCTCCCCACCGGCGCCCCGCCCATCGTCAACACCCCGCCAAAATTGCTCTGCACCAACACCCCCACCGTGTATCCGCCCTCCCGCGCCGGCAGCACCCGCGACGACGTCCCAATCCCCCCCTTCCACCCATAAAAAACCGTCCCCGTCCCCGCCCCAACACTCCCCTCTTCCACCTCCCCCTCCGCCGCCCGCCCAATCGCCGCCAAAACATCGGCAACCCGCACCGGCAACGCCCGGATATCGTTCAACCCGCCGTCATTGGTCTCGCCCACCAACGCATTCACCGACATCACCCGCTCATTCCCCGCCTGCCCCAGCGTCCACCGCACCACCGCCTCCATCGCCGTCCCCACCGCCAGCGTGTTCGTCAACACAATCGGCGTCTCAATCGTCCCCAACTCCTGCACCTGCGTCGACCCCGCCAACTTCCCAAACGCATTCCCCACAAAAACGCCCCCCGGCCGCTTGTCCTGAAACAGGTTCCCCCCATGCGCCAGAATCGCCGTCACCCCCGTCCGCACATCGTCCCCCCGAACTAACGTCGTGTGCCCCACCCGCACGCCCTTCACATCGGTAATCGCGTTCAACGCCCCCGTCCCATAAATCCCCGGCGCCAACCCCAACTCCCGCGCCCGCACCCGCGCCTCCTGCCCCACGGCCATCCCCGCGGCCAAGACCCCCATCCATTCCCGGCGCCCAATCAGATTTCCCATGCCATCCATCCTAATCCCTCCCCAACCAGATCTTTTACTTGCCGCTTGTCTCAACTTCGGCGTACAGTGTTAGGCAATAGTTGTACCAACTCTTGGCCTGACTGATTCCTGGAATTCGCGTAACGGGCGCGGAAGATTCGGAACCGATGCCGACACCATCTAATAACCTCGCTGCCCCATTCGCCACCTCGAATTCACGACTTTCCCAGGCTCACACCCCAGCCTTGAGCCAGACGCAATGCCCCGTCTGCTCGGAAGCCGCCTGCCATTTCGTCTCGACAAAAGACCGCGACGGCAAGCCGTTGAAGACGGTGGCCTGCACTCGCTGCGGCCTCTACCGGGTCGATCCCCTGCCATCCACCGCGGAGCTTTCGCAGTTTCACGAACAGGAGTACCGTAACAGCTACAAGGGGGTGCGCCAGCCCAAGCGAAAGCATCTCTACCGGTCAGCCATGCTGGCCGTCACGCGGCTAAAGCGTTTGGCGCCCCACCTCGGTCAGCGCGCCAGCGTGCTCGACATCGGCTGCGCCTCCGGAGAATGGCTCTACATGCTCGGTACCCAGGGCCATTCGGCGCTCGGAATCGAAGTCGATGGCGGATACGCGGCATTCGGCCGCAGCGAGTACGGTGTCGATATCCGGAGCGGGTCCGTTCATACCTTCGGCGGCCCGGACCACGCCGTGGACTGTATCACCATGTTCCATGTGCTCGAACACTTGCCCGATCCCCTCAGCGCCCTGCGGCGGATTCACTCCTGGCTGAAGCCCGGTGGGCGTTTCGTGATCGAGGTGCCCAACGTCGCCTCTCTCTGCCAGCATCCCGCCAAGCGTTTCCACTACGCGCACGTCGTCGGCTACACGCCGGCATCGTTGGCCTATGCGGTTCGGGAATCGGGCTGGCGGATCGTGGAGTTGACGCTCGACCAATACGATAGAAACATCCTCGCCGTTCTGCAAAAGCCATCGGAGTCGAATCAGGAGTCGGCCAGTGAGCCCGTCCAGCCGTCATTCCAGCCTGCGCCGGTGGTCCCCTCCTCGCCTTCGGCCACCATCCAGTACTACCTGCGCCCCTCCACCTACGTCCGATACTTCGCCAGAATGAAGCAGTTCGGCGTTGAGTACGGAGTAGCCAGAAAATCCCTCACCCCGCGGGAAATTCTGGATTCCAGCCTCCGGCACTTGTAGGCGTCAGTCAACCGCCGGCGGCGACGTCTTTTGATGTTACCCAGCGGTAGGGCGGCTACGGCGGAATGCTGACCGCATCTCCCATCTGCGAACAAAACGATTTCGTGCGCCACTACGAACACGAACTGTTCCCGGCTTTGAATAGGAGGATCTTCCCCGCTACTTCCTGTGCCGGCGATTGCAGTTACCGATGAGGCTTTCGATTTCCGCTTTCGACCAGGCCCTTTGCAGGCGCGGCCGCTCTCTCGCTCGGACCCCGTCGCAAGCCTTCGTTTTGCTGCCGCCCCAGAGAGCCACTGGCGTGACGCCAAGCGCGGGGGCGATCTTCTCAAATGACCAAATGGACGGAGACGCCTGCCCATTCTCAATCTGTGAAATAAAGCTCGAAGAGACTCCCGCCTTGGCCGCCAGCGTCGGGACGGATCAGGATCTGGCCTCGCGAAGTTCGCGGAGACTCTCGCTCACCTGTGTTTCCTGGTCGATGCTCATTCCGCCAGGACTTCCTCTACAACCGTGAAGCGTACGGTATCGGCTTCTGGCTGCCGCGAATCGACGTTAATTGCAGAGGGCATTCCCCGCCCGATCCCCGGCTTCCTGGCGCTCCCTTCGGGGACACGGAGGGCTCTTTTCGGGCGGTTCGCACGGGGCGCTGGAATACGGTCCGGCATGGGCTGGAAGGACCGCTCGAACTCTATGGCCTTTCGGTTGACGCTTATGAAGCGAAGGAGGTCGCAGCGGCGCATCCCGAGGTCGTGAAGAAGTGCGAAGCCTACCTGCGTTAGTTCCGCCGGGCAGTCAGCGAACCCTCGCGGAGAGCCGGGGAGCCCCAAACCAGGCCCAGCTGTGTTCTCTCCCAGTCAGAAGTGGAAGGCGAGCCCGACGAGGGGCGTGATGTTGTGACGCCGGAAGAGAGTGGAGTTGCGCTTCGTGATGAAGTCGCGAGTCTCGAATCGAATGCTGAGTAGCCGGGTGAGGCGAAGGTCGATGCCGCCGCCGATGTTGCCGGCCAAGCCGACACGGTATGCCGTACCGGTGGAGGTGGCGGTGAAGCCGGGTCTTTGGATACTGACGCGTTCGTTGGTGGTGACGATACCGAGCCCGGCTGTGGCGTAGACCGTAGCGCGCTTCGAGAGGTTGCGTTCAAATCGTAAGCCAGGAGTGAGGAAGGTGGTGGTTGCCTTGCGGCCCAGTAAGGCCCGCGTGGAAGACTGGTAACGACCGTCTGCCCACAGGATGGGGAACTCCAGCGAGAGCCGGCCGGCGGAGCCGGCTGCACATTGGTTCGCGATGTTGAACATGCTGGCGCTGCGGTACTCGATCTCAGTCGAGTCCGGACGGACGACGGAGCTGTGCCGCATCAAACCGGAGTAGAGGCTGACCTCGTTGTTTTGCGCCAGCAAGGCGCACGTGTGCAGCAATGCGATAAGCAGTGTTTTCATAGTCGGTTGTATCCAGGGAATTAGAAGCGCACAGGCCGTGCCGAAGCAGGTCCGTTGTGCGCGAGTTCGTCAAAAGTGCAGGGCGAAGCCGATTTGGGCGATTGTGCTGCGACGCGTCAGCGTAGCAGCCTGCGTCGTGCGGAAACTGCGGACTTCGCCGCGCAGGCTCCAAAGCCGGGTGAGCCGGAAGTCTAGGCCGCCGCCGAAGTTGTAAGCGCCACCCGTGTTCGATTCGTCGCGTTCAATCACTCGGTTCCCCACCACCGTGCCGAAGCGTTCCTCTTTGTGCGCAATTCCTGCTCCAGCGGCAGCGTAGATGGCAACCCGGGACGCGAGATTATAGTGATAGCGGAGGCCAGGCGTAAAGAAGGCCGTGCCGCCTGCGCGGCCGATAACCTGGTTACTGATTTCGCCATTAGAGCCGCCGGCGAAAAGAGCGGGGAACTCCAAATAGAGCCGCCCGCCCTTGCCCTCCACCAATTGGCGTGCGTAATTTACCTGAAAGCTCACCGAGACTTCTCCGCGGATCACGTCATTGCGCACGGACGCATTGCGTTGGGAAAAGCCGAAGAGAAAGCCGAGATCGCTATTCTGCGCCAGCAGGCTGTGGCCGCTGAGCAACACGAACAACGTGAGATAACCTAAACGCTTCATGAGGCCATGCTAGCGTCCACGGGACACCCTAGTCGATCACTTTCCGATGAATGGCGGGAAAGCCCGGATGAATGGTCCATGGCCGCTCAAAGGGCAATTTCGACCAGCCAACGGATTCTCATTGCCCGGTTGTGGGACGGCTGCCTATGCTCAAGGTATTGATGATCGAAAGACTCTCTCGTCGCGCAGTGATTCGTCGCGTGGCCGCGGCAGGCTTGGCTAGTCTGCTGCAGGCGGGCGTGTCGGCTGCCCCGGCGAATGCCTGGAACAAAATCCGGTATCAGGGCGGCTCCATCGAAGCAAAGGTGAATCCGTTTGATTGGAACACTACACTAACCCTGCGGCCCGGGGAAGTGGACTTGCTGTTTGCCGGCCGCAAGAGAGTGATTGTTCCGGTGGCGGACATAACCAACATTAGCTACGGGCAGAAGGCGTACCGGCGTGTAGCCGATATGGCGCTGTTGAGCGTGCTGGCGACTCCGGTGGCGTTGTTCGGCTTGCTGCGCAAGAGCAAAGATCATATCGTCGGCATCGAGTACAAGACTCCGGACGGGAAGACCGGCGCGATTTTGCTGACCGTCCATAAGGACAGCTATCAGGATCTGTTGCGCGCCCTCAAGGCGACCACCGGGAAGGCGATTGATAACTGGCCATGATCGTGCCCCTACTGCAATTTGCTTCCCTGGCCATCTTCGCCTTTGGCGCCCTGGCCTTCTCGTGGCTGGCCTGGTCCTACTGGCGCGCTCGGCGCCCGGGGCAACTGGTGTTCCGCCTGTTTACGCTGGTGTGCGCCAGCGCTTTCCTGTTCAACATAGCGTCATTGGCGTTCGTCATCGACAGTCCCGTGCTGACGTTCTGTCGCGCCGTGCTGATTTCGTTGCTCGCCCCTCTGATGGCGCACCTCTCGCTGGAGAGATCGGCACCGGAACCACGTCAGCTGAACCTCTGGCGAGTGGCTGTTCTGGTGCTGTATTGCGTAGCGGTAATCTCGGCCGTTGGTCGTGAGGTCAATCTTGCTGACGCGTTCGATACCGCTCCTTCGTACATCCTCGCGGCATCCTCCGCTTTGGCGATCACGATGCTGTGGCATTCGGGATTGGCGGGGAACGAGCGTGCCTGGATGCTCTCGCTGTTTGCGGCGCTGTTCGCTCTAGCCGCCGCCACGTTCTTCAGTGAGAACGCCTTGCTTGAGATCGCGCCGGATTACTTGCTGCTCCTATTCTTTTCCGTTCATCTCTACTATTCCGAGCGCCTCGCGTTTTTCGACGTGTTTCTGCGGGCGGGCGCTTTTGCGGCGCTAGGAGTCCTTGTGCTGACGGCGGCCTCTCTTTTCGTTGTCGCGGTAGCAGGGCCTGTTCATGGACTCGTGGACCAGGCATGGCTCATCGCGCTAGTGTTCATTCCGCTTTGGTTGTTTGCTCCGTTTCTCTATCGTCACCTGGGAGTGTGGATAGACAAGCGCCTGGGCCGTCGCTACTCCACGGCTGAGGCGGAATCGACGTTCTCTCAGAAGCTGCAGGAAGCGGCTACGGAAGGCGATCTGATCGATAACGCGAGCAAAATCCTGCAAACCATTTTTGGTTGCGAAGTAGAAATTCACCTGGCAAGTCGAGGGAATGCACGGCTGGGGGACCTCGTTACGCCGTTGGCCGCGGCAGGGTGTGTGCTGTTGAAGAGCAGGGCCAACCAGGCGCCCTTTCTGAGTGACGACCGCCGGCTGCTCGAATCGCTCTCCGGAACGCTCTCCGTGATGCTGCAAAACGTGAAACTACGCATGCAGCGGGCAGAGTTGCTCGACCTCGCGGGGCGCGCGGAGCTGCGGGCCTTGCGAGCCCAGATCAACCCGCACTTCCTCTTTAATGCTCTCAACGCGGTAGCGGGTTCCATTGGCTCGAACCCGGAGGCGGCTGAGGAGACTCTCTCGCACCTGGCCGACGTATTCCGCTATACGCTCAGCCGCTCAGACAAAGAGTGGGTGCCGCTATCGGAGGAGATGGAGTTCATGCAAGCCTACCTCGCGGTTGAACGGGCGCGATTCGGTCCGCGGCTTGAGATCGAGGTTCAGTTCGATGAGACCGCGCGTGATCTCATCATTCCGACGATGATCGTCCAGCCGCTCGTTGAGAATGCAATCAAGCATGGGACCGCGCAAGTTGTCGGGACCGGCAAAGTCTGGATCAACATTTCCGCCCAGGAGTCATGCCTTCATATCACGGTCCGTGACAACGGGCCAGGGTTCCCTGCTGGCTTCACGCTGGACACGGAGGCGCAGGGGCACGGTTTACGCAACACGCGCGACCGTCTCCACGGCCACTACGGCGGCGCTAGTCGTCTTCGATGCGAGAATGGCCCAATGGGAGCACAGGTCACTCTTACGATTCCAACAGGGACACGCCGGTGATGCGCGTCTTAATCGCGGATGACGAGGCCCCGGCGAGAGCATTTCTCCGGCGCCTGCTCGCTTCGCACCCCGATGTTGAGGTGGTCGGGGAGGCCGATAACGGGGCTGACGCGATCCATTTAGCGACTTCCACCAAGGCAGACCTGCTGTTGCTCGACGTGCAAATGCCCGGCGGCACAGGATTGGATGTTGCCGCGAGCCTGCCTGGCGGCCATCCTGCGATCATCTTTTGCACGGCCTACGACCAGCACGCAGTAGAGGCATTCGAGTTGAACGCAGTTGATTACCTGCTGAAGCCCATCACCCGCGCGCGCCTATCGCAGGCGCTCGACCGGGTACGAAGGACCGAGTCCGCCGAGTCACAACAGGGTGTCAATCAGCTTGTCCGAAATCGCGACGAAGGCGTCTCCCGCTTTCTCGTTCGTCGTGGGGCGCACTACGTAGTTGTTCCGGTATCCAAAGCGGCCTACTTCGAATCCGTCGATGGCCTCACCAGGTTGTCCGCGGAGGGCGGCGAGAACTACTGGATCGATCCACCGTTACAGGATCTGGAGGCTCGGCTTGATTCCCGCCAGTTCTACCGGATCTCAAGAAATGCGCTGGTAAATCTGAGTCAGGTGACAGAACTTCATCCTCTGCCGGGCGGTTCAGCTGAAGTGACAATGAAAAGCGGCGTGCGCTTGGAAGTGAGCCGCCGCCGTTTTCGTGGCTTGGTTGAGATCATCGAGAAATCGTAGCTTTGGCCGGCTCAACCTTCATTTCGACCAAATGGGTTCGAGGATCGGTCGCGTTCATTTCGCGCAGCCGGCTCCCAAACGGAAGGCGATAGCTGACTTGTTTGCGGAAGGCCCGTGAGTTGTTGCGAATCCATGGGAAGCAAAGCTCGGCTACTACCCACTACCGGAATTAGAAGTTGGGCGAATGATGCACTGCGTCCGGTTCCCCGCTGCGCAGGGACAGGTGTTCGACCCACGCCGCGGCACAGGCGCGGCACTCAAAGTGCTGACGGCCGCCGGCGCGGTGCGCATAAATGGCATCGAACTCGACGGATACCGGGTAGCAGAGGCGAGTCAAGTCCTCGGCGAGGTTCTTCACGGAAGTGCCTTCGACGCGCAGGCCCCAGTTGAATCGGCCTCGCACTTCTGAGTGAATCAACCAACGATGTCGAGATCGGCGAGGGCAAGCGTCAAAGAATGGAGCCGCTCTTCCTTGAGCATGCTGCCCGATGGGGAAAGCCCGGCGGCGCGCTCATCTTCGTTCTCCCCCCTCGACCGAGTCCACGATTGCCGCAGTACGCCTAGGACGCAACTCCGCGATAAGCGCCGGCTTTGAATCGCCCAATTAGGTACGGGCGCGAGATCTGTTCGAGATCACTTACTCTCGCACTTCTCTTGGCCTTTGGTTAGCCCGTCGCTCCGGTCAGTTCCCGCTCTGGAGTCTACCCATGGATGCGCTGCTCGTTCCACTTCGTTCGGCCCGTCGGGTCCGCTGCCCCTGAACTGCCGCAATCCACTTACCCCGTCTGATCAAACTGAACCGTCGGATTGTTATCAATCAGCCGCCGCATATCCCAAGTCGACTGAAACAAACACACCGCGCGCTCGTAGTGATCGGTCGCCAGCAGCGTCCCCACACCATCAACACCGCGCAACAGTTTCGCCTCCGCCAGCGTAACTCGCGGCCACCGCGCGCAAACGTAGTTGAGTGGAGAACTCACCGCCTTCACCGCGTACTCCTGCAGAAACCGCGCCTCCACAACGTCAAACTGCAACCGGCCCACAGCCCCCAGAATCGGCTCGCGTCGAATAGCGTCGACAGAAAAATAGACCTGCACCACGCCCTCTTCGGCAAGCTGCTGAATGCCCTTGCGGAACTGCTTATTGCGCGTCACATCCTCATTACGCAGCGTACAAAAATGTTCCGGCTGAAAGCTCGGAATACGCGGATACTCGACGTCCGGTTGGGCACTCAACGTGTCCCCGATTCCGAAGATGCCCGGATTCACAATGCCCACAACGTCGCCCGCAAACGCCTCGTCCAGCGTCTCGCGATCCCGCGCGAAAAGCCGGTGCAGCTTCGTCATGCGGATTTTCTTCCCCAACCGCGGATGATGGACCCACATATCGCGCTGAAACCGTCCAGAGCAGATCCGAAGAATCGCCATACTGTCCCGGTGCTGCGGGTCCATGTTCCCTTGAATCTTGAAGACGAACGCGGAGAACTCCCCGGACTTCGGCGGGATCGACACCCCTTTGCTCTCCCTCGCCACCGGCTCCGGCGCGAAGCGCGTCAGCGCGTCCAGAAACGTCTCGACGCCGAAGTTATTCAGCGCGCTGCCGAAAAACACCGGCGTCTGCTCGCCATTGTGGAACCGCTCCTCGTCGAAGCGCGGCAGTACGCCTTCCACCAGTGCCAGCACCTCGCGCAGTTCCGCCGCCTCGTCGGAACCCATCGCCTCTTCCAGCGCCGATTCTTCGATAGAACTCGTCCACGCCTCCGCCCGCAAGTGCCGGAGATCGGAACTGCGGAACTGCAAAAACCGTTTGGAGGCCAGATCGACGACGCCGCGAAACCGGCTCCCGGATCCGACGGGCCAATTCACCGGCGCCGCCGAAATCCCCAGCATCTTCTCCACCTCGTCGATCAGCTCCAGCGGATCCCGGCCCACGTGGTCCATTTTGTTGATGAACGTCAGAATCGGGATTTTGCGCAGCCGGCAGGCCTCAAACAACTTCCGCGTCTGCGGTTCAATGCCCTTGGCGCTGTCCAGAACCATCACCGCGCTGTCCACCGCCGTCAACGTGCGGTAGGTGTCCTCGCTGAAATCCTGGTGGCCCGGGGTATCGAGTAGATTGAACAAGCAACCGGCATACTCAAACTGCAGAACCGTCGAGGTAATGCTGATCCCTCTGGCCTGTTCAATCGCCATCCAATCGGAGGTGGCGTGCCCGCGATTCTTCTTCGGGCGCACCGAACCGGCCGTATGGACCGCGCCGGCATAGAGCAGCAGCTTCTCGGTCAGAGTCGTCTTCCCCGCATCCGGATGGGAGATGATGGCAAAGGTTCGGCGCCGGGAGATCTCGCTCTCCAGGGACGCGGCAACGGCGGTAGCTGTGGGCGTTGGGGTGATTGACTCTGACGACAAATCGCGACTCCAGGTACAGGGAATAAATACTGCCGACGTCTTTTTCTACGAAGCAGGAACGAGCCTCGTCATCGTCAACAGTTAGGAGGAGAGGGCGCAGTAGAGAATCACATCCGCACCTTCAGTGTACACCTGCCAACCGCGCCATCGGCACTTCGCGTCCTCAAACTTACGCCAAAACGGGAATGCTCGCGAACTCCGCCCCCAAATCATCCTGAAGGAACGCGGCGAAGAGCCGCTCCCCCTCCGGCCATGGCCCGTGCCCGGAGGCGACGTTGATGTGTCCCAACGCCCCTGCGTTCACATGCCGCGCGCCCCAGTCCCGCGCCATTCGCGCCACCCGTTCCGGCGTTGCATACGGGTCGGTCTCGCTGCCAACAACCAGGGCGGGGAAGGGAAGTCGCGTGGTGGGGACGGGCGCGAAGCTCACCAGGCTTGGCGGCCGCCGCTGCTCGCAATCCAGATCGGGAGGCGTAACCAGAAACGCGCCCGCCACCCGCCCGGCGTTCACCGACGCAGCCGCCCAATGCGCAACCGCCAGCACCCCAAGGCTGTGCGCGATCAGTACGACCGGAGCCGCCGTCCAGGCCACGGCCTCCTCCAGCCCCCGTACCCATTCCTCCCGTTCGGCGAGTTCCCAATCGCGTTGCACGACGCGCCGGATCCGTCCGCCCGCCGCGCGTTCCCACCGGCTCTGCCAGTGCTCGGCCGGCGAGTTCTGCCAGCCGGGAATAGAAAGAAAGGTGAGTGCGGAGGCCATTAGAATTGTATAGCAAAAAAAGTCAGTCACAGACCAGGAAAATAAACTGTAATCCATACAAAACAAAATGGATAGCACTCTCGGCGTAAGTGCGTTTCGGCCGAAAAACTAGACAGATTCGATAGAATGGAAGTAGGGAGAGTGTGTTGTCGCTCTTCCGCCCCCGGAAAGGAATTCCGGTATTTCCACCGCAGAAAGGACTCTGCCATGACAACGACGACATTATCCCGCTACGAGGCACTCCACCAGGAGGTGCTGACCGCCACGACGCCCTCGACGGAGCTGGAGCGCTGGTTCGCCGGCGAGCTTGTACGGACGCTATGGGAGCAGGAGGGCCGCCTGCCATCGCTCCCCCTTCGAGGCGGCTGCTGCTAACGGCGGACGGTTCCCACACGCATCCCCACTCCGGCAATTTGCCAGTACGAAGCCAATCGGGGCCAAGAAGCCACCGGAAACCCGGAACCCCGGACGGCCCCGAGCCCGATCGACTTGCAAGTACGAAGCCAATCCGGGGCCACCGAGCCACCGGGCACCCCGGCCGCCCCCGAGCCGATCGATTTGCAAGGACGAAGCCAATCGGGGCCAAGAAGCCACCGGGCGCCTCGGAAACCCGAACGCACCGGAGCCCGACCAATTTGCGAGTCCGAAGCCAATCGAGGCCAAGAAGCCGCCGGGCATCCGGAACCCCGGACGCACCCGAACCCGACCAATTTGCGAGTACGAAGCCAATCCAAGGCCAGGAAGCCACTAGGCACCCCGAACCCCCGGACGCGCCCCGAGCCTGACGAATTTGCAAGTACGAAGCCAATCGAGGCCAGGAAGCCACCGGGCACCCCGGAACCCCGGACGCGCCCCGAGCCCGACGAATTTGCAAGTACGAAGCCAATCCAAGGCCAACAAGCCACCGGGCACCCCAGGCCTGATTCCGCTACTCTGAATTGGCCCACTGTGATGGCCTGAAATGGCCCACCCTGGCAACCAACCGCGTACCCTGATATCGGCGCAAGCCGAAG
>JBIKOG010000236.1:0-11739 GCA_044358225.1 Bryobacteraceae bacterium
GGCGCGTCTTTGGGGGACACGTCTGTGGTTGGGTTATGGGCCGAACGGCGGTGGAGGGTCTGACCGTCATGTCCCCCGGCGGGTGGTTTTTCATGCCTTCGCCTATTTCTCCCGGAGGGCGGTGAAGCGGCCGTCCTTTTCGAGGCGGTAGGTTTCGCCGCGCCAGTCGATGGTGTTGCCGAAGAAGCCGGCGGCCCAGACGGCGAAGCTCAGTATGTCTTGCAGGGGCACCAGGACCCACTGGCGGCGGCAGAGTGGGTCGTGGAGCACCTTCTCCGCCGTGGCGTGGCCGGCTATGGCGCGGAGGAGGGTGGTTAAAAATAGTGCCGGCCAGGTGGCGGGTAGCACCGCCCACAGCGCCAAGGCGATGGGCAGCGGGTTGGTGAAGAGCTGGCCGACGTAGCCGGCGGGTCTTGAGCGGCGCGTCGACCGGCACCAGCGGAGGCGGTGGGCGAAGTTCTTTCCGAGCGGCTGGGCGCCGATGCGGTGCTCGATTACGTAGCTCGATAGTCCGACACCGAGCCCTTTGGCGGCGGCTTCGTTGCCTAGGACGAAGTCTTCGGCTAGGAACTCCTGCAAGTACGGCCAGCCGCCCACGGCGTCGATGGCGTCGCGCCGGGCGGCGATCGTGGGGCCCAGGGCGAAGTCCATGCCGTTGAGCATTCGTGCGACCAGGACGCCGCCGAGGAACTCTGTGTTCATGCCGATGGCTTCCAGTTTCGACCAGAAGGACGCGCCGGGGACGGCGCGGTAGGGGCAGGTTGTCACTGCCAGTTTCGGGTCGGCGAATTCGCGGGCGAGGGTCTTCAACATTTGGCTGTCGACGCGGATGTCGCTATCGCTCATGACCAGGAGCGAATGGCGGGCGCGCTGCTGCATCTGGTGCAGGCTCCAGCTTTTGGCGTTGGGCCAGGGGGGCTCTCCGGTGAGGATGAGCTGGGTTGGCACCTGCGGATATTCGGCGCGGAGGCGTTCGACCAGCGCATGGGCCGGGTCGGCGGCGGTGCGCATGGCGAAGAGAATTTCGAAGTCCGGATAGTCCTGGGTGAAGAACGTCCGGAGGTTCTCTTCGAGGCCATCATCGAGCCCCGAGAGGGGCTTCAGAATGCTGATGGGCTCCTGGTTCAACTGGTCCGGGAGGGGCTGGGCCAAGTAGCGCTTGGCGGCCAGCCCGGTGAGGACACAGTAGACCCAGGAGCCCAGGAGGAGGGCGCCAAGGAGGATGGCGCTAGTCGTTGTTAGCACGGGTGGCGATCAACTGTTTGATCTGTTCCCGGAACTCGGCGAGAGGCTTCACACCCTGGTCGGCGTGCTTGCGGTGGCGGACCGAGACGGTGCCCTGTTCGGCTTCGCGGCCGCCGCAGACGAGCATGAAGGGGATCTTCTGCATCTGGGCGTCGCGGATCTTGAGGTTCACCTTTTCGTTGCGGTCGTCGAGGTAGACGCGGACGCCGTCGGCTTCGAGTTCGGCGGCCACCTGTTTGGCGTAATCGAGCTGCTTGTCGGTGATGGGCATGACGGCCACCTGGACAGGGCTGAGCCATACCGGGAAGGCACCGGCGTAGTGTTCGACGAGGATGCCGAAGAAGCGTTCGACCGAACCGAACAGGGCGCGGTGGACCATGAGCGGCTGGTGCTTTTTGCCGTCTTCGCCGATGTATTCGAGCTGGAAGCGGCGGGGCAGGGTGAAGTCGAATTGGACGGTCGACAGCTGCCAGAGGCGGCCGATGGCGTCGACGAGTTTCATGTCGATCTTGGGGCCGTAGAAGGCGGCTTCGTCGGGGACGACTGTCGCTTCGATACCCAACTTTTCAACGGCGCGGCGGAGGGCGTTTTCGGCCAGTTCCCAGTGTTCGGGGGAGCCGTCGTACTTGCCGCTGGCGCCGCCGTCCCAGGTGGAGATTTCGGCCTTGTACTTCTCGAAGCCGAAGGTGCGGAGGGTATCGATGGCGAACTCCAGACAGGCGACGACTTCCGACTCCACCTGTTCGGGAGTGCAGAAGATGTGGGCATCATCCTGCGTGAAGCCGCGGACGCGCATGAGGCCGTGCATGGTGCCGGAGCGCTCGTAGCGATAGACGGTGCCGAGTTCGCCGAGGCGCTGGGGCAGGTCGCGGTAGGAGTGCGGCTTGCGGGCGTAGACGAGGATGTGGCACGGGCAGTTCATCGGCTTGAGCTGATATTCAGCGTCATCGAGGGGCATGACGGTGAACATGTTCTCGCGGTAGAAGCCGAAGTGGCCGGAGGTTTTCCAGAGGTCGACGCGGGCGACGTGGGGGGTGTAGACGAGCGAATAGCCACGCTTCAAGTAGGCTTCGCGCATCCAGTCTTCGAGGGTCTTGCGGATGATGCCGCCCTTGGGATGGAAGAACGCGAGGCCGGGACCGGCGAGTTCCTGGATGGAGAAGAGATCGAGTTCGGCGCCGAGCTTGCGGTGGTCGCGGCGCTTGGCTTCTTCGATGCGGGCGAGGTGTTCGTCCTGTTCCTTCTTGGTGAAGAAGGCGGTGCCGTAGATGCGCTGGAGCTGCTTGCGCTTTTCGTCACCCTTCCAGTAGGCGCCGGCGATGGAGAGGAGCTTGAAGGCCTTGATCTTCTTCGTCGATGGGACGTGCGGGCCGCGGCAGAAATCGATGAAGGCGGGGCCGAGGGTGTATTCGGAGAAGACTTCGTCGGCGCGCTCGGTGATGAGCTCGGACTTCATCCACATGTCCTTGTACTTTTCGAGGCCTTCATCCTTGCGGGTGAGGACGCGGTCGTAGGGGAGATCGCGGGCCTGGATTTCCCACATTTTGGCCTCGATCTTTTCGAGGTCTTCGGGGGTGAAGGGGACGGGGCGATCGAAGTCGTAGTAGAAGCCCGTGTCGATGGGGGGGCCGATGCCGAGCTGGGTTTCGGGGTAGAGTTCGAGGACCGCGGCCGCGAGCAGGTGGGCGGTGGAGTGGCGGTAGACTTCGAGGGCCTCGGGGTTCTTGTTGGTGAGGAGTTCGAGGGTCGAGTCGCCGGTGAAGGGGCGGGTGAGATCCCAGAGGACGCCGTTGACACGGGCGACGATGGCCGCTTCGGCAAGGCGGGGGGAGATGGCTTCGGCGACGTCGAGCGGACGGGCGCCGGCATCGACGGACTTTTGGCTGCCGTCGGGCAGGGTGATGGCAAAACTACTCATAATGTTGGAGAAAAGTGGGAGTTTGAGCGGGGCGGGTGAATCGTTTGCGCCCATTCGCTCATCGACTAGTATATGATGACCGCCACCGCAGCCATGCAGTATGGAGGACCCCCGATAGGAATGGGGGGCGGCTGGTATAGTAAACGAGAGACGGGAATGCAATCGAGCAACGGCAGTGTGGCGTTCGACGAGGGGGCTCTGGTAGAGCGAGCCCGCGCGGGCGACGATAGTGCGTTCGCCGAACTGGTGGGGCAATACGACCGGAAGGTGTACCGGCTGGCCCGGAACATTACCCAGAACGACGAAGACGCCGAGGATGTATTGCAAGACGCCTTTTTGAAGGCGTACACGCATTTGGACAATTTTCATGGGGACTCCAAGTTCTATACGTGGATTGTTCGGATCGCCGTGAACGAGGCGTTGATGAAGCTGCGGAAGCGCCGCGGCGACAAGCTGGTTTCGCTCGACGAAGAGATCGAGCTGGGCGAGGAAGCGGTGACGCGGGAAATTGCCGTATGGGACGGCAACCCGGAGCAGACCTACTCGCAGGAAGAGTTACGTGTTGTGCTGGATGAGGCCATCCAGAGTTTGAAGCCGACATTCCGGTCGGTGTTCCAGTTGCGCGACGTGGAAGAGTTATCCACGGAAGAGACGGCCGAGGCGTTGGGGCTGTCGATACCGGCGGTAAAGAGCCGGCTGCTTCGGGCCCGCTTGCAGTTGCGGGAGCGGTTGACACGCCAATTCAAGCGGAAGGGAGACGACGCGTTTGCTTTCCTGTAAACAGTTCATGTCAGAGCTAAACGCCTATCTCGACGAGGCGACGAGCCCGGAGGAGCGCGAGCGATTGCAGCGCCATATCAACGAGTGCCCGAATTGCTGGGTGGTAGTTGATACGACGCAGAAGACGCTGCGGGTATATAAGGGCGTGGAAGCGCAGACGGTGCCGCCGGATGTGTCGGAGCGGCTGATGGCTGCGTTGCAACGAAAGATGGCCGAGAAGCGGGGCCGCTGCTAGGGGTTGGTGGCGGCCATGGATGCCAGTGATCGCTTCGGGGCGCCCGATGATCTTTGTTCGGGCCCGGCGATTGACCGGGGAATTCGAGCTTCCCGCCGTGGTGAGGTTGTGCCGCTGTCGACGGTGCGGGAATGGATCCCGTTGTGGGTGGCGAAGTACGCCGGCGGTCGCAGGTAGTCCTAGTCGCGTTTGCATTTTGGATGGTGCTCCTTTCCGGGCATTGGCCCATTGGGTTTGAATCGGTGAATCCGCCGGCGGGCGGAGGGCCGGATGGGTTGTGAATCTCCTATCGGTGGAGTAGGGTAATTAGTATGAGCGAAGCGCAAATCCCTGAGGTATTCGAGGCGCCGTATGATCCATACGAGCCCGAAGACCAAGAAACGCTTGACGCAATTGACCGGGGCATACGTGCGGCAGAAGAAGGCCGATTCGTAACCAGTGAAGAAGCTCGCAGGCTTGTCGCCGAGTGGATTTCCAAGTTATCTACACGGAACCCGCGCTAGCGGATGTAGAGACCATCCTCGAATGGTCCAACACGAATTATCCGGACACGACTCCTTCCTTTATGGAAGGGTTGTTTGCGCATATTGAGCACCTGCGCACCTTTCCCTACATGGGCAGGCAGTCCAAATCCAGGCGGAATGCCCGTGTGATGGAGCACGCTCCATTCCGCATCTACTATCAGGTTAAGCCGCGGTTGCGGCGGGTGGATATTCTGCACGTCTGGCACGGGCGGCGTCGCGGGCCGTTGGGTTTGAACCGGTAAAAGTGGTGGTTGCTTCGTCCGGCGGCGGGTTGAAGCGGCCGGTGAAGTGATGGGCGCCGTGGACGTAGTAGAAAATCTCGCGGTCGTTGTGGGCGAGCATGTCGCCGTTCAGTTCGAACTGCCGGCCGGGCTGGGCGACGGGCGGCACCACCTTTCGCTCCTCCGGGGTGAGGTGGAACAGGCGGAAGAGACGGGCCGTTTGCAGTTCGCGCAGGAGGCGGAGGGCGCGGAAGGCGATCATCTCCGCGGCGGCGCGGTAACGGGTGAGTTGACGCACTTCGGCGGTGACTTCGGGCACCAGGAGCGGATCCTCGTCGTGGGCCTTGATCATGTTGGCGACGAGGTGGCGGATCTGGAGGATCCGGGCGGAGGCGTCGAGGAACTGGCGAAGGACGTCCCATTCGGCGGCGCCTTGCGGGTTGATCTCCATGCAGAGTTTGGCTTCGAAGTCGCGAAACTCGGAGGCGATCTCCGGCGAGAGGATGAAGACACCGAGGCTGAGGCCATGGGTGCGGTGGTTTTGCGCGCTTTTCGCTTTGCCCTCTTCGGTGCGGGGACCGGTGGAGTGCTGGGCGTTGGCTTGGTTGGCGAGGATTTGGGCCGGGGATGCCATGGCTAACGCGCCTCCTGTTTGGTGAGGATATCGAACACTTCGGGCGGCACGGTGCCTTCGACGACCATCTCGACAAGGCGCTTCGGCATGACCTTGGCGCGGGCGGGCTGGGAGGGGTCGCCGAGCGGGGCGGCGGCGGCGAGTTTCTGGCGGCTGGGGGAGAGCCGGGTGATGTGGCGGAGCCGGTTGGTCTGGATTTTTTCGAGCTCTTTGCGGGCGCGGTTCCAGTTGCGGGAGGCGCGGTTGTAGAGCGCGTTCAGTTCGGGTTCGGGGGCGGTGGCGGCGTTGACACGGACGCGTTCCATTTCCCAGTTGGCGTAGGCGACCTGATCGACGAGCCAGGTTTCGAGAGTGGTGGCAGGCTTGGATTCGAGTTGACCACCCACGACGATTTGCGCCCGGGTGGCGGCGGGTACGAGAGGCATTGGCAGATTCCCTTCTGCAGGAGATTGCCGGACGTCCTGTCCGGCGGGGGAGGAGGGGCGAAGCACTCTTCCTATTTCTATTCTACCGTTTTTGTCCAGTTTTTCAGGTTTTGGCGGACGGGAATCCGGAAAGGATGTTATTTATTATCAGCTAGTTGCGGATTATTTTTCGGGGTTGTGACTGCCACTTCGGGATCGGCGAAATTGGACCGGTATCGGATCTATGGGGTAGGGCTTTTTCGGTAATTGCGGTGGCTGTCCCTAATTTTGGGGCCAGGTGCGGGAGAGGGCGCGGGCGAAGTTGGCGCCTAGGATTTGTTCGATGGCGGGGTCGGAATAGCGGCGGCGGACGAGGCCTTCGGTGAGATCGAAAATCTTGTCGGCGTAGCGGATGCCGTCGAGGTCGAAGCGGCGCTCGGGACGGACGACGACGTCGCGGCCGTCGAGATCGACGTCGGTGCCGATGCCGACGTGGTCGATGGCGGTGAGTTTGGCGACGTGATCGATGTGGTCGAGGACGTGATCGATGGTTACGTGTTTGGCGTTGCGGACGAAGGCGCGGACCATGGTGAACCCGATGACGCCGCCTTTGGCTGCCAGGCGACGGATGGCTTCGTCGGTCTTGCAGCGGGCGGCGCCGGGGACCAGGGCGCGGCAGTTGGAGTGGGTGACGATGACGGGGGCGGAAGAGGCATCAATGGCGTCCAGGGTTGTCCGGTCGCCGCAGTGGGAGATATCGACGGCCATGCCGACGGCGTTCATGCGGGCGAGGATCTGCTGGCCGAACGGGGTGAGGCCGGTATCGGGGGCGCCGGCGGAACCGCCGCCGATGCGGTTGGCGAGGTAGGTCAATTGCGAGATGCGCTGGCCGCGGCGATGGAATTCGTCGACGTCGGCGGGGGTGCGGAAGTGTTCGGAGTTTTGCAGGCCGATGAGGATGCCGAGCTTTCCCGATTGTTTGGCCTGGCGGAGATCGGATATGGCGTCGATGCGTTGGAACTTGTCGGGGTGGGCCTTGATGAGCGCATTCCAGCCGTTGATGTCGCGAACCGATTGGGCATAGATGTCGCCGGAGAGGAAGCCGACGGCGGGGTGGAAGATTGTCGTGCCGGAATCCTTGAGGCGTTGGAAATCGGCGGGGAGGAAGCGGGCGGGTTCGTTTGCCCAGGCGGTGAGCTTGCGGTAGTTGAGGGTGAGCAGGCCCAGCATGTCGATGACGGTGACGCGTTGGACGAGGTCGAGCGTGCGGGTGGAATAGGTTCGCTCGCCCGCAGCGTGGAGGGCGAATTGGCCGCGATTGACCATGGGTGCGGCTATGGCGGCAGCCGCACGGTACAGTGCCGAACGGCGGGAAATCATGGGGTGTGAAGCGACAAGGCTACCATGGGGCTGGTTGGCGATCGGCACAAACGTAGCGTGTGTTGCGTAAATTCAGGGGGGAGGGCCCCTGCGTTCGAACGCCATGCTGGAAGGTCAGCGGATTACGCGGGAAATTTCGATGCTCTACGCGAAGAGCGCCATCCGGGTGAACTGGACGCGTGACAATGAGCCCGTCTTGTAAGAGTGGACCGGCGGATCAACGCGGAGTATCGTAACGCCATCTGGTAGCCGGGGGGCGACGGACGATGCGCGATGATGTTGAGTTGAGACGCGCGAGGACGATAGCGATTTTGACGGGGACGTGGCTGGCGCTGTTGGCGGCGGCCGGGCCGGGGTCGCTGCTGCGGACGAAGGTGCCGGAAGGGTGGGGCGTTCCGGCGGGGCCGGGCGCGCGGGCATTGGTGAGAGTGGAAGGAGTGTTGGACGGGGAGCGGTGCGCGGCGTTGCGGGAGGCGGTGGGGCGACTGCGGGCGTTTGGAGTGGAAGGGATGGTTGGGGCGGGCGGGTGCCGGACCGTGTGGCCGGAGTGGGCGAACCGGGAGGGGGTGGGTGTGAGTACGACCGTCGTGGACGGTGCTGGCGTTATTCGGTACGAGGGCCGGTGGCCCGTGACGGTGGCGGGGATGCGGGCGATGGGGGAGGGTGTGTTGGCCTGGGACCGGGGGCGGCGGGCGTTTGCGGGGAGCTGCGGGTTGTGCCACGGGGAGGACGGGACAAGCGAGGCATCGGCCGAGGCGAAATCGCTGGCGGGTGTGTCGACACGGATGAGCGACGCGGAGATTGTGGAGCACGCCGAGCGGGTGGGGGCGGTGATGGTGTCGACGTGGCCTCAGGCAGAGGCGGCGGCATTATTAACGTTTATACGCGGGCTGTAGGAATTGCTTCCCTCCGTTGGCGGGATTGGTTAGACTAGCGGCACCACGTCGGTACCCTACGACTGCCCCGGTATACAGTCTCATATCTTGCTTCTGAAAGGTCTCTGGATGAAACGCTTTCTGTTGCTGTTGAGTATTTTTGCGTCGCTACTGCCGGCGCAAACCACATCGGGTTCCATTACCGGAACCGTAACCGATTCAACGGGGGCCGCGATTGCGGGCGCCAAGATTGTCGCCAAGAATGCCGGAACGGGCATTACACACAACGCGGTGACGAACGCGACGGGCGTGTATACGCTGCCGTTTTTGCCGATTGGGAGTTATAACGTCGTAGCGGAAAACACGGGGTTCAAGAAGTCCTCCGTGGGACCGTTTACGTTGGAAGTGAACCAGATTGGGCGTGTGGATTTTAAGATGGAGATCGGCGATTTGACGCAGACGGTGGAGATCACCGGGGCGGCGCCGATTTTGCAGACCGAATCGACGGCGACGGGGGACGCGATTAACTCCTCGAAGCTGACTTCCCTGCCCTTGAACGGGCGGAACTTTGCGTCGGTGACGCTGTTGATTCCGGGGGCGATCAGCACGTCGCCCGCGCTGATGGGGACGTCGGCGCGGTTCCAGGGGAGCGGGAGCCGGCCGCAGGTGAACGGGAACCGGGAGCAGACGAATAACTTCCTGCTGGACGGCGTGGAGACGGGTGAAACCGTCGGCAACCGCGTGGGTTACCAGCCGAATGTGGACGCGTTGGAGGAAGTGAAAGTGATTACGGGCAACGGTGGCGGGGAGTATGGGAACGTCGGCGGGGCGAGCGTGGTGATGTCGTTGAAGAGCGGCACGAATCAGTTTCACGGGAACGCGTTTGAGTTTCTGCGGAATGACAAGTTAGACGCCAACGGGTTCTTCGCGAATCGCGCGGGGGCCAAGCGGAATGCGTTCCGGCGGAACATTTTCGGCGGCACGTTTGGCGGGCCGATCAAGCAGAACAAGGCGTTTTTCTTCATGGATTATGAGGGAACTGAGCAGCGGGGCAGCGGGCCGGCGACGGCGAGCGTGGCTCCGGCGGAGTGGCGGCGGGGGGACTTGTCGCGATTCCTGTCGCAGAACCTGATCATGCGGGATCCGACGAATGCGCAGCCGTTCGCGGGGAATATCATTCCCGCGGCGCGGATTACGAATCCGGTGGCGCTGAAGCTATTTGGCAGCCCGGATTTGTATCCACTGCCGAATAACACGGGCACGGGTGCGCTGGGTGTGACGGGTAACTACATTGCGAGCCAGGCGAGTAAGATCTCGAATCATCAGGCGGATGTGAAGGTGGATCTGCGGCCGACGGATAAGGATTCGATTTCGGCGCGCTGGTCGATTGGACGGTATACGTTCCTGGGCTCGCGGGCGGCGTTGCCGGTGTTCCTGACGACGGGGACGGAGGGGCCGACGACGAGCGCGGTGGTGAACTGGACGCGGACAATTTCGGCGCGGCTGGTGAACGATTCGCGGCTGTCCTATAGCCGGACGGGCGTGGCGGATAACACGATTGACTGGAGCGGGCAGTTGGGGATGGACGGGAATTCGAAGTTCGGGATTGCCGGCGGTCAGCCGATTGCGGGCCTCAGCGGGATCACGCTGGGCGGCGGGTTGAGCGGGATTGGGGCGGGCGCCTCGATTGCCGATTCAAAGCAGAATAACTACCAGGCGCAGACGCATTTTACGTATCAGACAGGTGCGCATTTGTTGAAGTTCGGCGGGCAGTTGTTCCGGGCGCAGCAGAATCATTATTACGCCGGAAATAACGGGGCGCTGGGAACGTTTACTTACTCCGGCGGTTACACGGGAATTGATTACGGTGACTTTCTGGTGAACACGCTGTCGGCGAAGGGCCGGGGCGCGGTGACGGGTAAGTGGGGCCAGCGGCACTGGCGGAATTCGACTTACTTCCAGGACGACTGGAAGGCGAAGCGGAATCTGACGATCAACCTGGGCCTGCGTTGGGAGTACATCTCGCCGCTGGAGGAAGTGGCCGACCGTCAGGTGAATATCAATACTTATACGGGCGCGCTGATTTACCCGGGGAAGACGGAGTTCGGGCGGGCGTTGTATAAGGCTTATAAGAAGCAGTTCATGCCGACGGTGGGGTTTGCCTGGACGCCGGATGCGATGAAGAACAAGCTGGTGGTGCGCGGCGGCTACCGGTTCTCGAGCTTCCTGGAAGGGACGGGGGCGAACTTGCGGTTGCCGTTGAATCCGCCGTTCTTTATTGAGTCGAACGTGAATTATGACGCGCGGACGCCGGGCGATATTCGCGTCGGGTTTGCCGACGTGATTGGCGCGGGCGATCTGACCGGGCCGCGGACGGGCGCGACGCCGTTCTACCAGGCGCGGGCGTGGGATCTGGACTTGCGGCCGCAGTTTACGAATCAGTACAACTTCACGCTGGAGTATCAACTGGCGAAGGCGACTTCGGTTTCGGCTGGGTATGTCGGGAACAAGGCGACGCATTTGATTGTGCCGCACGAAGCCAATCAGCCGTTGCCGGGGACGGGGCCGTTTAACACGTGGGCTCCGTTGAATGACCGGCGTCCGCTGGCGAAGGTATTGCCGAATGTGGGTAACATCGCGCTGACGGAATCGAGCGGCACGAGCCGTTATAACGCGTTACAGATGACGGCGAAGCACCGGATGGGCGGGGGTTTGGAGGCGATGGCTTCTTATACGTTCTCCAAGACGCTGACGGACAATCTGGGTTATTACGGATGCGGGTCGGTGAACTCCGACGGCGCTTATTGGCAGAACGCCTATGACCGACGGGCGAACTTCGGGCCGGCGTGTTTTGACGCCACGCATAACATCGCGGTGGGCGGGCTGTATTCGTTGCCGATGGGCAAAGGGAAACGGTTCGGCTCCGGGATGGGGAAGGTGGGCGATATGCTGCTGGGCGGCTGGAATGCGAACTACTTCATTACGGCGCATTCGGGTTTCCCGGTGACGATCACGGCGAGCGCGGCGCAGAATAATACGGGCCAATCGGTGCGTGGGAATGTGCGCGCGAATTACTACAAGCAGATGGTGGTTTCTTCGCGGACGGTGGACCGGTACTTCGGCCCGGTGGACGCGACGACGTTCTGCACGGCGGGGGTTAACAATGGCAATTGCGCCTACGGCGTGCCGGCGTTAGGGACATTCGGGACGGCCGGCGTGGGGACGGAACGGGCGCCGAGTTACTTTAACGTGGATGCGTCGATTGGGAAGAAGTTTATGATTACCGATCGGCAGTTTCTGGACTTCCGGGCGGAGTTCTTCAACGCGTTTAACCATGTGAGCTACGGGCCTCCGGGACGGGATATTACGACGGTGGGCAGCTTTGGGCAGATTACCTCCCAGATTACTGTGCCGCGGAATATTCAGTTTGGGTTGAAGTATACGTTTTAGTTGAGTTGGTTGTTTGGGAATTCCCCCGTTTGGCGGCTCGTTTTGGGCTGCTGGGCGGGGGAGTTTTTTTGGG
>JBIKOG010000001.1:0-102589 GCA_044358225.1 Bryobacteraceae bacterium
GGGGGGCGGGGGGGGGGCGGGGGTTGGGGGGGGGGGGGGGGGGGGGTGGGGGGGGGGGGGGGGGGGGTGGGGGGGGGGGCGGGGTTTGATATTCTCGGGGCCTTATGATTTGCAGGGTTTTGTTGCTCCTTGTTTCCTTGGCGGCGGGGTTTGGACAGCCGATTTCGGAGGCGATTCGGATTGAGGGGCATGTCGCTGTTCCAATGCGGGATGGGGTGAAGCTCTATGCCGATGTCTACCGGCCTCGACGGGATGGGCGATTCCCTACCCTGATTACTCGTACTCCTTATGGCGTGCAACGGGATGGGATGCATGAGGCGGTGATCCGGTTTGCGCAGCATGGGTATGCCGTCGTCGTGCAGGACACGCGTGGACGGTATGAGTCCGAAGGGGCTTGGGATCCGTTTCGGAATGAGGCGAATGACGGGTTTGATACCGTCGAGTGGGCGGCGGGGCAGGGGTGGTCGAATGGGAAAGTCGGGATGCATGGCGGGTCGTATTTAGGACATGTGCAGTGGCAGGCGGCGACGATGGCTCCGCCGCATTTGACCACCATTTTTCCGGTGCTGGCTTCGACCAGCATTTACCACAACACGTTCTTTCACGGCGGGGCGTTTAAGCTGGCGCTGGCGTTTGGGTGGGGCGCGGTGCGGATGCCGAACCGGATCATGAATCCGCAGTATTGGCACTCGGAGGGTTATGCGCCGCAGGAGTTGAAGTATGACCAGATTGTTTGGACGCTGCCGTTGACGGAGTTGGATTTGGCTTCTTCCGGGCAGAGGGTCGGGTTCTTTCGGGACTGGTTGAAACACCAGAGTTATGACTCGTATTGGAAGGCGATTTCCGATGAGGAGCGGTTGGGGAAGGTCCGGGTGCCCACTTATAGTTTGGGCGGGTGGTTTGACTTGTTGGTGGGTGGGACGATTAACGGTTTCAAAGGGGTTCGCGCGAATGGCGCCACGGCGGCGGCGCGGGAGGGGGCGAAGTTGATTATTGGCCCGTGGGGGCATGGGCCGACGCGGAAGTATGGGGACATCGATTTTGGGCCGACGGCGATGCGGGATCTGTTTGATTTGGAGTTGCGGTGGAACGACCGGCATTTGAAGGGGATGCAGAATGGCATTGACCGGGAGGCGCCGGTGGAGCTGTTTGTGATGGGGGTGAACAAGTGGGCGCATTTTGCCGATTGGCCGGTGCCGGGGACGCGGTTCACACCGTTGTATTTGACGAGCGGGGGGCAGGCGAATTCTTCGCGGGGTGATGGGCGGTTGGAGTTTGCCGTGCCGGCGGCGGGCAAGGATGGGTATGAGTATGACCCGCGGAATCCGGTGCCTTCGGTGGGCGGGAATGACTGTTGCGGGGCGCCGTTTCCGGCGGGGCCGCGGGATCAGCGACCGGTGGAGGCTCGGCAGGATGTGTTGGTGTATTCGACGGGGATTTTGAAGGAGGCGGTGACGATTGCGGGGCCTGTCGAGATGCGGCTGTTTGCGGCGACCGATGGGCGGGATACGGATTTTGTGGCGAAGCTGGTGGATGTGTTTCCGGATGGGTCAGCCATTAATTTGGCGGAGGGGATTTTGCGGGCGCGGTTTCATAAGGGACTCGATCGGATGGAGCTGTTGGAACCGGGGAAGATGTATGAGTTTGTGATTGATATGCGGGGGACGGCGAACGTGTTTCAGCCGGGGCACCGGATTCGCGTGGATGTGACGAGTAGTAATTTTCCGCAGTACGATCGAAATCCGAATACGGGAGAGGACCTGGGCGTGTCGGCGCGGGTGCGGACGGCGAAGCAGACGGTGTTTCACGGGGGCGCGGGGCGGTCGCACATTGTGCTGCCGGTGGTGACGTTGCCGTAGTGGGAGTTGTTAGAATGGCCGCACCTTCTATGAAACCGACACGACGACAGATGTTTGGATTGCTGGGACTGGGAGTGGCGCAGGCGGCGGCGACGCCGGAGCGGCCGAACGTCCTTTTCATTTATACGGATGATCATTCGTATCGGACGTTGAGCTGTTATAAGGAAGCCTACCCGTGGGTGAAGACGCCGAACATCGACCGGCTGGCGCAGCAGGGTGTGCGGTTTTTGGCGGCTTATAACGGGTCGTGGTGCATGCCGTCGCGGACGACGATGTTGACCGGGCGGCATACGTATGGAGTCGAGTCCATGCGGATGGAGGGGCCATATCCGGGGTGCGAGTATGACCCGGCGAAGGTTGCCTTTTGGCCCAAGATTATGCGGCAGAAGGGCTATTTTACGGGGCAGATCGGCAAGTGGCACACGGGCACCGATACGGGGTTCGGGCGCGACTGGGACTACCAGATTGTTTGGAACCGGCCGAAGTTTACGGAGACGAGCCAGAACTATTACTACGACCAACCGATTACTTATCATGGCGGGAAGACGGAGATTTTGAAGCGGTATTCCACCGATCAGTACACCGATTGGGCGATTGAGTTTTTGAAGGGCGAGGGGCGGGACAAGGCGAAGCCCTGGTATTTGTGGCTCTGCTATGGGGCGGTGCATAGTCCGTATCAGCCGGCGAAGCGGCATTTGGAGGAGCTGGCGGGGATCGACTTTGAGACGCCGAAAGATATCTATCCGCCGCGGGCGACGAAGCCGGATTGGGCGCAGAAGATTGAGGCTTGGAAGAAGGGCCCGGACGGCGTGCCGGTGTCGGGGAAGATGACGTTGAGGGAGTGGGTGCGGCAGTATCACCAGGGGGTGTTTGCGATTGACGAGGGCGTGGGGCGGGTGATGAAGGCGTTGGAAGAGACGGGGCAGGTGAAGAATACCCTCGTGATTTTCACTTCGGACCAGGGGCTGGCGTTTGGGCAGCATGGGTTCCGGGGGGTGAAGGTGGCGGGGTATGACGCGAATGTGCGGTCGCCGTTGATTTTTTCGATGCCGGGGAAGATTCCGGCGGGGACGGTTTGCGAGGTGCCGGTAAGCGGGGTGGATATTCCGGCTACGATTTTCAAGTTCACGGGGGTGACGCCGCCGTGGGAGATTCACGGGCACGACTTGTCGCCGTTGTTGAAGAACCCGAAGGCGCCGTGGCCGCACACGATGCTGATGGCGGCGACGGGGCAGAAGTTTGGCTCCGCTATTTTGCCGGATCTGGATGGGAAGAAGGCGATGCATGCCGAGGTTCCTTATTACGTGATGATCCGGGACAAGAACCTGAAATATGTTCGGCCGTTGATCACCGATTTAGAGGAGCTGTATGACCTGGACGCGGATCCGGAGGAGCTGAACAATTTGGCCGTGGCGCCGGCGCACAAGGCCACTTTGGTGCGGATGCGGGCGCGGGCGATGGCGGAGTTGAAACGGACGAAGGCGAATCTGGTGGACCGGATGCCGCCGGTGCGGGAAGTGATTTAAGGGAATGAAACAGATCTTTTTATTGGGCTTTTTTGTGGGTGTGGCGGTTGCAGGTGGGCCGGTGATGCCATGCGAGGCGCTGGGCGGGCGGGCGTTTGGGAAGGAGGTTCAGATTGCTTCGGCGACAGCGGTGGCGGCTTCCGAGAAGTTGCCGGCGCATTGCGATGTGCGTGGGGTGATCTGGCCGGAGGCGCGGTTTGCGATTAAGCTGCCCACCGATTGGAACGAGCGGTTTGAGATGGTGGGCAATGGCGGGACGGCGGGGACGATTAGCATGGGGGCGGTGGACGGGGCGTTGAAGAATGGGTTCGCGGCGGCATCGACCGATACGGGGCATGATGCGGCGAAGGAGCCGCTGGCTAGCTTCGCTTGGGTGACAAAGGAGAATACGAACGGGCGAAGGAAGTTGATCGACTTCGCGTATTTGTCCGTGCATGAGACGGCGGTGCTGGCGAAGGATGTGATTCGGACTTACTATGGCGTGCGGCCGAAGTATTCGTATTGGGTGGGCTGTTCGACGGGCGGGCGGCAGGGGATGCAGGAGGCGCAGCGGTATCCGGAGGATTTTGACGGGTTGGTGATTGGCGCGCCGGGGATGTTTTTGACGGGGAATGTGATGCGGCGGATTTGGATTGGGCAGGGGCAGTTGGGCGATGCGGCGCTACCGGTGGAGAAATTGCCGTTGTTGCATGAGGTTGTTTATAAGAAGTGCGACGCGGTGGATGGGTTGGCCGATGGGGTGATTGACGATCCGCGGAAGTGTGATTTCGAGGCCACGCGGGACTTGCCGAAGTGCGCGGGGGCCGATGGGCCGGGGTGCTTTACGGCGGCGCAGATTGGCGGAATTGCTCGGGTTTATGGGGGTGTGAGGGATAGTAAGGGCAAGCTGCTGGTGCCGGGGGAGCCGGTGGGGAGTGAGAGTCTTTGGGCGGATAACATTATTGGCCCGAGCAAGACGGTGCTGCCTCGCGGGGAGAGCCAGATGAAGTTCTACATGCTGGATCCGGCGCCGGGGCCGGAGTGGAAGTTCACGATGTTTGATTTTGACCGGGACCCGGCGCGGACGGTGAAGGCGGGGCGCGATGTGAATCCGTTGAACGAGAATTTGGAACCGCTGCGGAAGCGGGGCAGGAAGATTGTGCATTATTCGGGGTGGGCGGATCAGCAGGTGAATCCGTATCCGGCGATCTCCTATTACGAGCGCGTGAGCAAGAAGATGGGCGAGGCGAAGACGCGGGATTTTTACCGGCTGTATATGGTACCGGGGATGTTTCATTGCGCGGGCGGGCCGGGGTGTTCGAGTGTGGATTGGCTGGAGGCGGTGATGAACTGGGTGGAGAAGGGTGTGGCGCCGGAGGGGATTGTGGGGGCGCATGTGGAGAAGGGCGTGACGACGAAGACCAGGCCGGTGTGTCCGTATCCGCAGGTGGCGCGTTATAAGGGGGCGGGGTCGAAAGAGGAAGCGGGGAGCTATGCGTGTGGTATATGATTTCGGACGCATGGAGGATGGAATGACGAAGCGTGAATTCTTGACGGCGGGGATGGTGGTGTTGGGCGGGGCGGCGGTTGCGCGCGGGCAGAGTGGCGCGAAACGCAAGGCGAAGACGACGAAGCTTTTTAAGGCACCGGATGGGTTTCCGAATGCGCTGGCGGCTACTTCGGAGGGCTTGTGGATCGCCGAGCAGAAGTTGTCGGGGAAGCAGGCGCAGGACTACCGGTTGCCGGAACCGCGGTCATTGACCGAGGAGGCCTGGCTGGTGGATTGGAATGGGAAGGTGGTTCGGAACGTGACGACGCCGTCGCGGAATACGAGCGGGATGGCGGTGGGCGGCGGGCACATTTGGATGATTGCGAATGCGCCGCCGCAGGGCGTTTTTCAGGTGGATATGGCGGGGAAGGTTGTTAGCCACCGGCAGATTCCGCTGGGGCCGGCGGATAACGGGGGCGGGTGCCACGGCGGGCAGTGGGACAACGGGAAGTTGTGGATTGCGGCGTTGCGGTTACGCGGGAATGTGCGCGTGGATCCGAAGACCTGGCAGCCGGAGATGATCATTCCGTTCTACCAGGCGCCGGACCGGGTGCGGTATCACGACATTGCGATTGACGGCGATAGCATGTGGCAGATTGTGGGGAACGACTGCAAGAACTACAAAGACTACCGGCCGGCGCTGGTGCGGTATGAACTGTCGACGGGGCGGGTGTTGGAGACGGTGGATTTTGTTTCCAACTCGTGCGATCCGCATGGGCTGGCGTTTTGGAATGGGAAGTTGATTAGTTGCGACGCGGGGATTCATCCGGGGTGGCCGAACCGGGATAGCCCGACGGCGGGGTGGATTTTCCAGATTGATTTTGTGTAGGCAGGGCCGGGGAAGTCTGTAATTACGGACTTCCCCGGTAGCACGGCACCAGGGGAAATCTTAGTGCCAGCGGATGCCGTCGAGGGTGTCGCCGTCGTTGCGCGGGCCGATCATATAGGCGCTCAGGCGGGGGGCTTTGTCCTCGAGCGTTTGGAGTTTGATGAGTAGGTCGTTGTTGCCGGGCTTCAGGGCGACGGCTTGTTGGAATTGGCCGTTGCGGTAGCGGGTACGGCCTTCCTCCGCCATGACCAGTTGGCCGTTCAGTTCGGCTTGGAATTTGCCCGTTGCGCCAATCCATAGGAAGCCTTTGGCGTGACCTTTTGATTCAATTTGCGTGGCGGCGGCGAAGGTGCGGCTGGTCTTGGTGTCGAAGTGGAGGGTGTCCGTCGGGCTTTCGATTTGTCTCCAGCTTTCGCGCGGGGCGGCGGGGTTCGAGGTGACGCGCCAGAGGCGGTTGGCGCGGCCGAACCAGGCTTTGGGCTTCGCCCAGTGGCGGCGGAGAGGGTCGGGGTCGGCGCCGTTGACGTCCACCTTGTCGAGGCCGTGGAGGCCCATTTCGCGCTTGGCGGCCATGTGGAGGAAATCGATGTCCCAGGGGTTGAAGCCTAGGAGATGCGCGACCAGGGAGTCTGTGGCGACGGGGTCTTCGCCGGCCAGGATGAGGTTCGATTGGACCATCTGGTCGCTGGCTTCGCAGTTGTGTTCCTGGTACTGGAGGCCGCGGAGGCCGTCGACTACGGCGTAGTCCGGCGGGTGGAAGGCGGCGAGATCGACGATGAAGGGATCGATGCGGTTATCGACCGAGTGGCCGGAGTGGAGTTGGGCGTTGTGGAACGTACCGGGGAGGGCGTAGGCTTCGCGGGGGGCGGTGCCGACGTAGTTTTTCAGGCAGCAGGTGATGCCGCTTTGCAGATGCACCTTCATGACGGGGACGGTGATGAGGAAGTCGCAGTTGCGGATGGTGTTGGTGACGAAGTAGTCCGGGCGGGCTCCGAAGGCGCCGGTGCCGTTGGCGGCTTTGGGGACGACGATGCGGCGGAAGTTCCCGCTGGCGTCGCGGACGGCGTCGTAGCTGAGGTCGACATAATCGAAGCCGTGGCCGGGGAACTCTTTGCGGAACGCCGCGAGCATCTGGCCCATGGAGCCGCCGAAGCCGGGGAACTCTTCGAGGCCCCAATCGAAGCTCATGGCGTCGCGGTGGATGCCGTCCTGGAAGATGACGTTGTCTTTGGCGGGGTCGGACTGGCGGCGGTAGGAGCCGCCTTCGGCCAAGGTGATGCGGCCGGCTTTGGAGAAGCGGGCGACGTATTCGATGACGGCGCGCGTGACGCGGAGGTCGGTTATGTCGCCGGTGCGGTAGAACTCGCGGCCACGGAGGCCGACGATGTTGGGCTTGATGACGACCCAGGAGCCGGGGCGGATTTTGGATTCGAGGGAGCCGGCGCGGGGAGTGCCCAGGCGGATGGCGGTCCAGACCATGTCGCGGACGCGTTCGTAATCGAGGAGATCGTTGGGCGGGCTGGGGCGTTGGAGCTTGGGATAATTGGACGGGACGAGCCCGATGCGCGATTGGGGAGCGGCTCCGAAGAGGGAACCCGGGAGGGCGGCGGCAGAGGCGGCGGCCCAGATCAGTTGCCTGCGACTGGGAGACTCCATGCACAACTTATACACCCATTTTTCGAATTTTGGGTCTACACTTTTAACCAGGAAGAGAGGTCTCCATGCGCAGACGCAACTTCTTTTTGAGCGCGCTGGCGGTTTATGCCCAGAAACCACGGGAGTGGGTGACGGCGACGGCGAGCCGGGACACGGCGCCACGGGTGGGGCTGATTCCTTCGACGTTCACGGGCGGCGAGGAGATGGACGGGAAGAAGATCCGCGCGCTTTTGAAGCCGGCGGCGTTGACGGCGACGCTGACGGCGGCGCAGGTGGACGATATGCTGCGGCTGGCGGTGGAGCTGGGCGGAGGGCGGCGTGGAGGGCTGGTGACTGCCATTGGCAGGGAGGACTGGGTGCTCATTCTGGCGGCGCCGGGGGCCGATCCGCGTCTGACGCCGGGGGTGCTGCGGATTTTGCGGGAGAGGGGGTTGGGGAAGCGGTTCATGGTGGCGGGGATGGCTGGATTGGCTGGGGTGGAAACGCTGGATTTGGCGACGACGCAGCGGCTGGAGATGCCGGTGGAGGGGCGGGTGTTTTCGCGGCAGAACCCGACGGGGATGTACAAGATTCCGCGGGCATTGCGGGAGTGCGATAAGGTAATTTCGATTGCCGGGTTGGGGCGGACGATGACCAATTATTTGGGGTTCGCGGAGGGCGGGGCGGCGGACGATGAGAGCGGGCGGGCGGTGGACCTGTTTGGATTTCACCCGGCGGAGTATGCGATTGGGATGGGGCGGAATGTGATTGTGGCGGGGACGAACGCGACGGCGGTGGACGCGGTGGGGCTGGCGGTGTTGGGCGAAGACTCGACGGCGGCGGCGCATTTGGAGATGGCCGCGCAGAGGGGGTATGGGAACAACGACGCGTCGTCGATTTGGACGCGCGGGGCGGAGGTCGAGAGCATTGTAAACTGAAACTATTCCGGGGTCCTGCTGGGCCGGGAATAGAAAAGAGAAGACACCGTATGAAATTGTTGTCCGCGCTGGTGTTGGGACTGATGTTGCTTGTCGCCGCGCCGGCGGCGAAGGCCGATGGTTGCGACGATATCGCCAATCTTGCTGACCGCTGGCATAAGCTGGCGATTTACATTGATGAGCACTCCGACGACGGGAAGTTGCAGAAGCGGGAGATCGCCAAGGTTTCGAAAGACACGAAGGCGTTGACCCCGTTCACGAAGGCGTTTGGAGATGCCCTCGCGAAAGAAGGCAAGGGCAAGGACACGGCCCGTTTGCGGGCGCTGGGGAAGCAGATTTCCGCGGCGATTGACGAGCTGACCGGACTGGGCGAAGACGATGATTGGGATGAGGACGTGAAGATCATCGACCGTCTGGTGGAAGTGCTGGACAAAGTCGTCGACTCCTGCGCTTAGTTTGGAATTGTGACCGGCCGCGTCCGTTTTTGGCGGGCGCGGCCGGTTTGTTTTTTGGGGGATAAGGAATGCAACAGATTATTGATTTTGTGTTGGAGCTGGACAAGTTGAAGGCGGTGACGCGGAAGGTGAAGCCGGTGGGGATGGACCGGTATGAGAACTCGGCCGAGCATAGCTGGCAGATCGCGCTGCTGGCGACGGCGCTGGGGCCGTATGCGGAGAGCGGCGTGGACATGAACCATGTGGTGCGGTTGCTGCTGGTGCACGATGTGGGCGAGATTGATACGGGCGACACGATGGTGTTTGTGGAAGGCGGCTGGGAGGACCGGAAGGTGGCGGAACTGGCGGCGGTGGAGCGGATCTTTGGTTTGCTGCCCGAGGGGCGGGGAGCTGCCTATGTGGCGTTATGGCGGGAGTTCGAAGCGGGGGAGACGGCGGAGGCGCGGTTTGCCAATGCGGCGGACCGGGCGATGCCGGCGTTGTTGAATTTGGCGAACGAGGGGCAGAGCTGGCGGGAGAACGGGATCAGCTATGACCGGGTGGTGAAGCGGATCGGGCCACCGATTGCGGCGGGGTGTCCGGCGTTGTGGGCGTATATGGAGGGGCGGTTGGCGGAGGCGCGCGAGTTGGGGTATTTCTGCGGATAGGTTTCCTGGCGGCGGTGTTATTTGTGGGACCGATGGCGGCCGGGGCGGAGCTGCGGGCAAGTTTTGTTTCCGAGATGCGGGTGCCGGAGCAGGCGATGATTCAGCCGCTGTTGGAGGCCGCGTGTCCGGGCGGGGTGCGTGTGGGGAAAGAGAAGGGCCGCGCGGTTTTCGGGTGCGGCGATGTTTTCTACGACGAGGTTCCGCTGCGGGCGAACAAGGGGTATCCGTGGCGCGAGGGTGTGGCGTGGCGGGCGGATGGCGTTTTGTTCGGGCACTTTCTTTCGGCGTCGAGCAAAGACGCGATTGTGAGCGGTAGCGGGGCGGAGTCCCATCCGTATTTGTGGGGCGGCACGTTGCTGCTGACGAAGACCCGGGGCGTGTGGAAGCCGGTTTGGTACAAGATGGGCGTGATCACGCGGCACTGCCGGCGGACACCGCTCGCCGATGGCCGCGAGATGCTGTTTTGCGAGGATACCGATGGCGGTATGGGGCACGCGTTTCACATGTTGTTCGCGGTGGATTTACTGCGTCCGAAGCACGCGTGGGAGAGCGTGGTGCTGACGGCGGATATGTTTGATTCACCGATGCTGGGCGCGCAGACGCAGTTTATTGACCGGGTGACGTTTGGCGAGGCGGGCACGGCGCGAGTGTTGGCGCGGGGACCGGCGCGCTATCAGATCGAGCTTCGGCTGGTGGACGGGCGATGGCGGGCGACGCCGGAGACGGCGGCGGCGGCGAAGTTGTCTGGGATCCGGTAGGGTTAGCGCCAGCGGCCTTCGATGAGGACCCAGCCGCCGTTGCGTTTGACCCAGTGGTGTTTGTCCCAATGCTTTTGGCGGCGGTTGGGCGGCTGTTCCCAGCGGCCGGGAGTCCATTGGTGGCCGTTGCCGTTCCAGTTCTGGTAGCCCTGGATCCAGACGTAGCCGCGGCCGGGGGAGGGGGGACGACGCTGCACCTGAGCGCGGGGCGGGCCGATGCGGATCGAGATTTGGGAATAGGCGGGGATGGCGAGGGCGGCGGAGATGATCAGGCCGGCGAGGAGGGTTTTCATCATGCCTTTTGGTGTGCATGAAGAGGGCCGTTGGATTGGGCTGGATTGGGGGTTATTGCGGGGGGCTGGTGACCTTGGGGCGCCGGATGGCGTTGGGAGGGCGCTTGGGCTAGGGCTTTGCGGTTTCCAGGCGGAGGAGGCGTTGTTGGAAGGGGGCGGCGTCGATGACTTTTCCGCCGGAGAGCAGGATGGTGATGTGGATGCGGAGAGCGGCGATGAGCAGTTCTTTTTGCACGCCGGCATCGGGCCGGGAGACGACGGAGAGGACGAAGGGCGCGGCTTCGGCGTATTTTTGAGCGACGAAGAGGCTGCTGGCGTGGAGGGCTTCGACGGCGGCGAGGTTGCGATCGCAGGCGTCGCGGTAGGCAGGGTAACCAGAGATGCAGCGCTGGTAGAACTGCAAGCCGCGGTTGGCGTAGATGCGCTCCAGCATGGCGTTGCCGGGCGCGGAATAGAGGCTTTGCAGTTCGAAGAGGGCGACGCCGATGTCGAGATCGGGCGGGCCGGAGGCGAGTTGATTTTTTGTTAGCAGATCGAGACGGGCGAGGGCGATGGCTTCGGCTTTGGGACGGTCGTTCCGCAACAGGTAAAGGCGGCTGAGGTGCCACTGGACGTCGGTGATGCACTTATACTCATTCGGCGGGAGCGTGCGGCAGAGACGGAGCGCTTCTTCGAGGGTGATGCGCGCGGGTTCCAGGTCCTTGGCGGCGATGGCTTGCTGGGCGTGGGTGGTGAGATTGCGGACTTGCTGGCGGGTGAGGCGGGGGTCGGCGGCGTGGGCTGCGGCGCTGAGGAGCAAGAGAGCAATGAGGGGACGGAGGGCCATTGGGATGCGGCGGGGACGGGTTTATCTCCCCGCGCGGGGGGTGCTGTGGTGCCAGGCGCGGAGGTATTGGTTGGGGACTGCGAGCGGGGCGCCGAGGGCTTGGGCGGCGCGCATGGGGAAGTAGGGATCGCGGAGAAGTTCGCGGGCGATGAGGATGAGATCGGCTTGGCCGGCGTTGATGATGTCTTCGGCTTGTTGGGGTTCGGTGATCATGCCGACGGCGCCGGTGAGGATTTTGGCGTCGCGGCGGATCTGCGCGGCGAGCGGGACCTGGTAGCCGGGGCCGACGGGGATTTTGGCGTGGAGGGCGTTGCCGCCGGAGGAGGTGTCGATGAGGTCGACGCCGAGGGGTTGGACGAGGCGGGCGAGTTGGACAGAGTCGTCAATGGTCCAGCCGCCTTCGACCCAATCGGTGGCGGAGATGCGGAGGAAGAGAGGGAGGTGGTCCGGCATTTCGGCGCGAACGGCTTGGATGATTTCGCGGAGGAAACGGGTGCGGTTTTCGAAGCTGCCGCCGTATTCGTCCTGGCGGAGATTCGCGATGGGTGAGAGGAATTCGTTGATGAGATAGCCGTGGGCACCGTGGATTTCGATGACCTCAAAACCGGCGGCGAGGGCGCGGCGGGTGGCGGCGGCGAAGGCTTTTGTGAGTGCTGCGATTTCGGTGGTGGAGAGGGCGTGGGGGACGGGGTCGCCATCGCGGAAGGGGATGGCGCTGGGGGCCACCACTTGCCAGCCGTTGGGTTGGCCGGGGGCGATGGGGAGGCCGCCGTTCCAGGGGAGTTCGCAGCTGGCCTTGCGGCCGGCGTGGGCGAGTTGGATGGCGGGGACGGCGCCTTGGGATTTGAGGAAGTTGACGATGCGGCGGAGGGATTCGATGTGGGCGTCGGACCAGAGGCCGAGGTCGCCGAAGGTGATGCGGCCGGCGGGTTCGACGGCTGTTGCCTCCACCATGACGAGGCCGGCGCCACCGGAGGCGCGGGAGCCGAGATGGACGAGATGCCAATCGTTGGCGAAGCCATCGACGGCGGAGTATTCACACATGGGCGAGACGGCGATGCGGTTGGGGAGGGTGACGCCGCGGATGGGGAGGGGGGAGAACAGACTGCTCGACATATTCCTATAGAGTAGTTGGGATGATGATTCGACTCATCCTGATGGGTTTGCTCACGGTGGCTGCGTGGGGCCAGGGCGCGAAGCCGGAGCGGTTCGCGGCGGCGATTGCGGCGTTTGAGGAGAAGGACAAAGTGGCCCCGCCGGCGAAGGGCGGGATTTTGTTTATCGGCAGCAGCATCTTCCGGCAGTGGACGAATGTGGCCGAGCAGATGGCGCCGTTGCCGGTGTTCAACCGGGCGTTTGGCGGGTCGCAGACGAACGACATTTTGCACTACATGGACCGGGTGGTGCTGCCGTATGAGCCGCGGATGATTGTGTACTACTGCGGGAGCAACGACGTGAACGCGAAGATCCCGGCAGAGGAGATTGCGGGGCGGTATTTTCAGTTCGTCGAGCGGGTGCATGCGAAGCTGCCGGAGACGAAGATTTTCTACGTTTCGATTAACCGGGCGCCGCAGAAGAAGGCGTTCTGGGACGTGGTGGACGCGGCGAACGGGATGGTGGAAAAGCGATCGAAGACCGATCCGCGGCTGGGGTATATCGACGTGAACCCCGCGCTATTTGACAAGAACGGAGAACCGCGGGTGGAGCTGTATCAGAAAGACCTACTGCACTTTCTGGCGCCGGCGTATGGGGAGTTCGCGGCGATTATCCGGCCGGTGATTGAGAAGGCCTGGAAGACCCGTTAACTCTTTTGAACATAACGCCTATAATTAGTCTATCCATGCGGAAGCGTCTGCTTAATGCGGCGGCCGTTGTCACGTTGCTGATACTGGTTGGCCTCGTGATTTGGCAAGGCTCATTTAACATGGGCAAGTTGGGACCCGCCAACGTCGGACAGGTCTATCTGTACTGGGCGATGTCGACGCTGGTGTTCCTGCTGATGGTGTGGCTGGCGTTCATGCTGTTCCGGCTGATGGTGAAGCTGTACATTGAGCGGAGCCGGGATAGCGAGGGGTCGCGGATTAAGACGAAGCTGGTGACGGGCGCGTTGCTGCTGTCGTTTTTGCCGGTGTTGTTCATGGTGCTGTGGAGTTACCAGGTGCTGAACATGAACATCAAGCAGTGGTTCTCACGGCCGGCGGAGAACGTGAAACTGGCGTTGACGGACACGGGCGTGGCGCTGGCGAAGGAGTCTCAAATCCGGGCGCGGGCGCAGGCGAGCTGGATGGCGGGACTGCCGGAAATTGAAGTGTTCGCGCATGGCGGGCCGGCGAACAGCGACCTGTTTGAAAAGCTCTGCGATGACAACGACATTGTGGAGGTCCACATTGAATCGCCGACGCGAGGGAAGCTGACGGTGTGTTCGTGGGACGCGCGGAACCGGTCGAATTCGGCGCGACGGATTGTGGAAGCGGCGGCGATCCGGACGGGCGGGCGGCTGGTATTGACGAACCACATGCCGGTGGACCTGGACCAGAAGGAACGGGAGATTTCCGGGTATGTGGCGGAGTATAGCCAGTTGGGGTTGGACCGGCAGGAGACGCGGCGATTTTACCTGCTGTATCTGGCGCTGATTACGCTGTTCATTTTGTTCGTGGCGACGTGGGTGGCGCTGTTTTTGGCGCGGCAGATTACGGTGCCGATTGCGGCGTTGCTGGAGGCGGCGCGGGAGGTGCGGCGAGGGAATTTGCGGCATCGGATTCAGGTGGGCGCGGTGGACGAATTGGCCACGCTGGTGCGGCAGTTTAACGAGATGACGCAGGATTTGGAATCGTCGAGCCGGGAGCTGGAGGCGCGGCGGCGGTTTACGGAGACGATTCTGGAATCGATTCCGACGGGCGTGATTTCGGTGTCGGCGGACGGGCGGATTCAGACTGTGAACCACGCGTTGCAGCGGATGTTCGGGGCCGAACGGGTGGGCGGGGCGACGCGGTTGGAGCAGCTGTTCCAGACGGCCGATGTGGTGGAGATCCGCTACCTGATGAACCGGGCGCGACGGACGGGCGTGGCGGCGCGGCAGCTGGACGTTCCGCACGACCGGCAGACGCTGCACTTGTCGGTGACGGTGGCGCCGATTGACGAGCGGGTGACGTCGGGCTACGTGATTGTGTTGGAAGATACGTCCGAACTGCTGCGGGCGCAGAAGGCGGCGGCGTGGCACGAGGTGGCGCGGCGGATTGCGCACGAGATTAAGAATCCGCTGACGCCGATTTCGTTGAGCGCGGAGCGAATTGCGCGGCACCTGGAGCGGGCGTCGACGACGCCTGAGTTTGCACGGATTGTGCGGGACTGCACGCGGATTATTCAGGAAGAAGTGGGGAGCGTGAAATCGCTGGTGGATGAGTTCTCGCAGTTTGCGCGGTTCCCGGCGGCGCAGCCGCAGCCGTCGGATTTGAATGATGTGGTGGAGTCGGCGCTGGCAGTGTTCAGCGGGCGGCTGGAGGGGATTACGATCCACAAATCGTTGGGCGAGGGGCTGCCGGTGGTGAACCTGGACCGGGAGCAGTTTAAGCGCGTGGTGGTGAACCTCATCGACAACGCGGCGGAGGCGATGAAGGAAGTGCCGTGGCGGCACTTGTCGATCCGGACACAGGCGCCGACGCCGGACACCGTGGAGCTAGTTGTGGCTGATTCGGGGACGGGCATTACGCCGGAGGACCGGGAGAAGCTGTTTTTGCCTTATTTTTCGACAAAAGAACGAGGGACGGGGTTGGGCCTGGCGATTGTTGCGCATATTTTGACCGACCACGGCGCGCAAATTCGCGTGGAAGATAATACGCCGACGGGCGCGCGGTTCACGATTGAAGTGCCGGCGGCGGTGGAGACGATGATGGGTACCGAGGTGCGGGTATGAAGGCGCGGCGAATTTTGCTGGTGGATGACGAGCCGGGAATCCGGACATCGCTGAGCGCGGTGTTGGAGGACGAGGGGTATAGCGTCGTGGCGGTTGCCGATGGCGAGGCGGGGCTGGCGCAGTTGGAAACGGAATCGTTCGACTGTGTGTTGCTGGACGTGTGGTTGCCGGGGATGGACGGGATGGAAGTACTGAACCGGATCCAGGAGCGGCTGGGCGACGAGCGGCCGGCGGTGGTGATGATCTCCGGGCACGGCAACATTGAGACGGCGTTGCGGGCGACGCGGATGGGGGCGTTTGACTTCATTGAAAAGCCGCTGACGATCGACAAAGTTTTGCTGGTGGTGAAGAACGCGATTGCGCAGAGGCGGATGGCGTTGGAGCTGGACCGGCTGGGCGCGGGCGGGCCGGAGCACTATCCGATTGTGGGCGAGAGCGTGCCGATGAAGGCGTTGCGGCAGCAGTTGGGATTGATGGCGGCGACGAACGGGCGGGTGCTGATTTACGGGGAATCGGGCACGGGGAAAGAGCTGGTGGCGCACGCGATTCACGCGATGAGTTTGCGGGCGAAGGAAGCGTTTGTGGAGGTGAACTGCGCGGCGATTCCGGACGATTTGATTGAGAGTGAACTGTTCGGGCACGTGAAGGGATCGTTTGCCGGGGCGCACGAGGACAAGACCGGGAAGCTGCGGAAGGCCGACGGGGGGACGCTGTTTCTGGACGAGGTTGGGGACATGAGTTTGAAGACGCAGGCGAAGGTGCTGCGGGCGTTGGATGAGCAGCGGTTCGCGCCGTTGGGGGCGAGTGAATCGATCAAGGTGGACGCGCGGGTGGTGGCGGCGACGAACAAGAATTTAGAAGAAGAGATTGAACGTGGGAACTTCCGGGAGGACCTATTCTACCGGTTGAATGTGATTCCGTTTCACGTGCCGCCGTTGCGGGACAGACGGGAAGACATCGGCCTTTTGGCCGAACATTTCATGAACGAATTCACGTCCGCGTACGGACGGAAGCGCAAGGAGTTTTCGCCCGAGGCCATGAAGATGCTGGAGGATTATTATTGGCCTGGGAACGTGCGGGAGCTTCGTAATTTAATTGAACGCATTGTGATCATGAATCCGCAGATTCGGATCGATGCGCGGCACATACCAATCAGCTCATCTCGCCGGTCCGTATTCGACACGGAAATGCCTCAGTTTTCCAGCCTGCAGGAGGTTCGTGAGGCGGCCGAGCGGGAGTATATAACGAAGAAGTTGGAGGAGGCGCGCGGCAACATCAGCCGTGCCGCAGAGTTGTTGGGGCTTGAGCGCAGCCATCTTTACAAGAAGATGAAGGCGCTGGGGATTCCGACAACGATAAAGGAATAGGGTAATGAAAACAATAACTCGGAGCATTCTCTTCGCAGCCGCATTCGGAATGATTGCGATTGCACAGCCCGCGGTGACGGGGGCGTTGAATACAGCCAGCTACATTGTGCAGGGCCTGCCGAACGCAGGGCTGGCGCAGGGCGGCATGATTGCGATTTTCGGACGGAACATTGGCCCGGCGGCGATTGCGCAGGCCGGCTCGTTTCCGTTGCCGACGGAACTTGGCGGGACGTCGGCCAAGATTACGGTAGCCGGACAATCGAGCGATCTGGTGATGGTCTATGCGGTTGCGACGCAGGTGGGCGCGATTGTTCCTTCGAACACGCCGACCGGGAGCGGCACGATCACGGTGACCTACAACGGGCAGACGAGCGCGGCGATCCCAGTGACTGTGGTGGCGAGCCAGCTTGGCATTTTCACGATCAACCAGGGCGGCAGCGGGCCGGCGGTGGTGCAGAACGTGAATTCGGAGGCCGACCGGCCGGTGAACACGATTCTGAACTCGGCGCGGCCGGGGCAGGCGATGATTCTGTGGGGCACGGGTTTGGGGCCGATTGCGGGTTCCGACCGCGGTGCGCCGCCGGTGGGCGATTTGAATCAGGCCATTGAAGTGCTGGTGGCCGGGCGGCGGGCGAACGTGTTGTACAAGGGCCGTTCGGGCTGCTGCGCGGGGATTGACCAGATTGTGTTTGAAGTGCCGGGCGGCGTGCAGGGTTGCTATGTGCCGCTGGTGGTGAAGAACGGCAACAGCGTGAGCAACTACACGTCGATCGCGGTGGCGCCGACGGGCGGCACGTGTTCGGATCCGTTCGGCTACACGTCGAATGAGTTGAACACGGCGAACGCGACGGGCAAGTTGAATGTGGGCAGCGTGTCGTTGACGAAGGTGAGCATCAAGGCGACGGCGCTGGGTGTGACGCTGGACACGACGACGGAAGTGGGCGCTGGTTCGTTCGTTTCCTACGACGGTTCGCAGTTGGTGGCGTCGCGCGGAACGAACGGCACGGCGGTGACGGCGGGCGCTTGCACGTTGTTTACGATTAATGGGACGAGCGGCGCGCCGACGGACCCGATTCAGCCGCGCGTGCTGGACGCGGGCACTGTGCTTAACCTGACCGGGCCGAACGGCGCTAAGCAGATCGCCAAAGGTCAGGACGGATTCTACAGCGCCACGCTGGCGACTTCGACGGGCGTTGGCGGCGGTGGGCTTCCGGGCCTGCCGGGCGGACTGCCGGGCGGTATTCCTGGATTGCCTGGCGGCAGTTCGGCGAGCTACCTGACGGCTGGTTCGTACGCGACCAACAATGGCACGGGCGGCGCGGATGTGGGCGGGTTTACGTCGAACCTGACGGTGCCCGGCAACTTCAGCTGGACGAACGAAGCGGCGACGACCGGGGTGAACCGTGCGAACGACCTGACGGTGACCTGGACGGGCGCCGGGGCGAACGACTACGTGTTCATCAACGGGACGTCGTTTGACCAGACGGCGCGCGTGGGCGCGGCGTTCTTCTGTCTGGAGCGCGGCAGCGCGTCGCGGATGGTGGTGCCTTCGGCGATCCTGCTGGGGATGCCGGCGAGCAGCATTGTGCAGGGCACGCAGACTGGATTCCTGGGCGTGGGCGTGACGGGCGAGCCGTCGCGGTTCACGGCGCGGGGCCTGGATGTGGGCGTGTTCAGCTACCAGTCGGTGACGGCGAAGCTGTTGGGCTACCAATAGACCGCAGTGCAGTGTGAAAGCGGCGCGGGGCCTTCGGGCTGCCGCGCCGTTTTTATTTGGGTTGGATGTTTACGAGACCGGGGTTGGGGCGACGTTGATCGTCGACCGGGCGGAGGAGGCCGGACCAGCGGCCGAAGTAGGCGAGGCGTTCGACCCAGGGGAGGAGTTTGCGCACGGTGCGGCCGTGGAAGAGGAGGCTGCCGGCGACCAGGATGGGATGGGGGATGGCGGTCCGGCAGTTGGCGCAGACGGGGATATCGCCCGCGCGGCCGGAGACGTGGGCCTGGCGCATTTCGACCATGGCGGGGGAGTTGAAGATTTCCGGGAGCGGGGACTGGCCGATGTTGCCGACGGGCGCGCCGCCGAGATTGTAGCTTTGGCAGCAGGGGTAGATATCGCCGTTGTGCTTGACGTACATGGCGCCGCGCCAGAGGTAGTGGCAGGGGTGCTGCCAGTCCTGCGGGGCGTGGGCGGCATCGGGACGCATGAGGTCGGTTTCGTCGGCTTTGACGCGCACTTCGTCGACACCGGGGACGGCGCACCAGAAGCGGGAGAACTCTTCGACTTCGTCCCAGTTGCGCTCCATGCGGACCATCTGGACGACGACTTGGATCTTTGAGCGGCGCTCGTGTTTACGGCGGGCGAAGTGAACGAAGTTGTCGCGCACCTTTTCGAATTTGGCGCCTTTGCGATAGAACTCGAAGCTCTCTTTGGTGGAGCCGTCGAAGCTGAGGGTGATGTGTTCGAGGTTGGTATCGAGAAGGCGTTCGGTGGCGGTTTTATCGAGCAGCGTGCCGTTGGTGGAGAGGAGGGTGAAGACTTTGTGCTGATCGCAGAAGGCGATGCGGTCGAAGATTTTGGGATCGAGGAGCGGTTCGCCGAGACCGATCAGCATCATGTGTTCGGCGGATTGGCCGGCGGCTTCGACAAGGCGGGTATAGACGGAATCGGCCATATCCTCTTTGGGCTGCTTGTGCGTTTCGCGCGGGCACATGGGGCAGTAGAGGTTGCACTTGGCCGTGGTTTCGACTATATATTCAACAGGTAACGCGTTGACCCGCGTGCGGCGCCCGAGGTAGGCGGCCAGAAGTTTGGCACGATTCCAAAGGCGCATCTATACAATATTGTAGCCGTCTGTCGAGCGATGTCATCCTACAAAGAGGTACCTGTGGATCTTCGGATACGACCGCTGAACGATGCAGCGCCCCGGCCCGGCGCTAAGTATGTCCTGTACTGGTGCCAGATGAACCGGCGCGCCGAGAGCAATCAGGCGCTGGCGTATGCGGCGGAGAAGGCCAATGAACTGCGGTTGCCGCTGCTGGTGTATGAGGGGCTGACGTGCACCTACCGCGAGGCGAACGATCGGATGCACACCTTCGTACTGGAGGGGGTGGCGGAGCAGCAGAGGCGGATGGCGGAGTTGGGCGTGGGGTACTGCTTCTATTTGCGGAAGCGGCGGACGGACGAGAATCGGGTGCTGTACGAGTTGGCCGGGGACGCGGCGATGGTGGTGACCGACGACTACCCGACGTTCATTGCGGCGCAGCATAACGCGCATGTGCCGGGGCGGATCGGGGTGGCGTATCACGCCGTTGACGCCAGTTGCGTGGTGCCGATGAACCACTTTACGAAGCGCGAGTGGGCGGCGTATACGATCCGGCCGAAGATTCAAAAAGTGCTGCGGGAGCATCTGCGGGCGGTAGGCCCGATCCTGGTGAACCACCGGTGGCGGGAGCCGCGGCCGCGGTGGCACACGGAGGTGACGGAGGCGAATATTCCGGCGCTGGTGGCGGAGTGCGAGATTGACCATTCGGTGAAGCCATCGATTAGTTTCACAGGCGGGCGGCTGGCGGCGGAGCGGCATTTGCATGCGTTCCTGACGGCGAAGTTGCGGAAGTATGCAGGGGACAAGAACTCGCCGACGAACCATGCGACATCGGGGTTGAGTCCGTATTTGCACTTTGGACAGATCAGTTCGTTGGAGATGGCACTGGCGGCGGAGGGGTATGCGGAAGAGCATAAGCTGATCGCCACGGAGTTTCTGGAAGAGCTGATTGTACGGCGGGAGTTGGCGTTCAATTTTACGAAGTTCTGCGACCAGTTCAACTCGCTGGCGGCGCTGCCGGAGTGGGTGCAGGTGACGATGGCCAAGCACGCCGAGGATCGCCGGGAGCACCTGTACGCGCCGGAGCAGTTTGAGTGGGCGCGTACGCACGATCCGCTGTGGAACGCGTGCCAGAAAGAGATGCTGCTGCGCGGGAAGATTCACGGCTACTACCGGATGTATTGGGGAAAGAAGATCATGGAGTGGTCGCCTTCGCTGCAGCAGGCGCAGGACACGATGCTGCATATTCACGACCGGTATGCGCTGGACGGGCGGGACCCGAACACGTATACGAGCGTGCTGTGGTGTTTCGGGCTGCACGACCGGCCGTGGGGGGAGCGGGCGATTTTTGGGACCATTCGCTACATGGGGTTCGACGGGATGAAGCGGAAGACGGATGTGCCGGGGTACATCCGCGAGATTGAGCATTTGGAACGGACGGGCATTGATCCGTTCCGGATTCCGTAGAGGACATGATGCATATTGCGATTTCGGGGGCGTCTGGTTTTGTGGGGCGGCGGCTGGTGGGGGAGCTGACGGCGGAAGGCCATTCGATATTGAAGCTGGGCCGAGGGGGGAATGGCGCGGGACAGCGGCGTTGGGACCCGGTGGCGGGGGAGCCGGATTTGCAGATCGCGCCGCCGTTCGACGCGATTGTGCATTTGGCGGGGGAGCCTGTATCGCAGCGTTGGAACGAAGATGTGAAGCGGCGGATTCGGGATTCGCGGGTTCTGGGGACACGGAACCTGGTGGCGGCGATTGGTAAATTGCCGGTGAAACCGCGGGTGCTGGTGAGCGCGTCGGCCGTGGGATTGTATGGCGAACGGGGGGACCAGATTCTGGACGAACGGGCGGCGCCGGCTACTGGTTTTTTGGCCGATGTTTGCCGGGAGTGGGAGGAGGAGGCAGACAAGGCGGCGGCGTTTGGCGTGCGAGTGGTGAAGATCCGGATCGGGCTGGTGCTGGGGAAAGACGGCGGGGCGCTGGCGAAGATGCTGTTGCCGTTCCGGCTGGGGCTGGGGGCGAAGTTGGGCGACGGGAGCCAGTGGATGAGTTGGATCCACCTGGACGATTTGACGGGGATGATCCGGTACGCGTTGGCGCACGACACGGCGCACGGGGCGTGGAACGGTGTTGCGCCGAAGCCGGTGACGAATGCGGTGTTCACGCAGGAGCTGGCGGCGGCGGTGCACCGGCCGGCGTGGTTCGCGGCGCCGCGGTTTGTGATTGAGATGGGCGCCGGGGAGATGGCGCAGATTCTGTTCTTCTCCCAACGGTGCGCGCCGGCGGCGGCGTTGGAGGCCGGATTCCAGTTTCGTTACCCGGAGCTGGGTGGAGCGCTGCGGGCTGTGCTAAGCTAGGAGAGTTATGGGTATCCCGAATGTCAAGCGTTTCCAGATCACGAGCCCGGACGGCAAAGACACCGCCACGATGATGGCCGTTGTGCCGAAGGGTACGGATTTGAACAGTTATCTGAAGGAAGCATCGACCCGCTTCGACTGGAAATCCTGGAACGAACAAAAAGCGTCCATGAACAAAGTTCGCGTCGGTCAGCAGAAACAGAAGAAGGCGAAGTAACTTCGCTGGCTTTCTCCAACGAGTCCGAAGGGCCCCGGTTCTACCGGGGCTTTTCCTGTTTGTGGGGATGGCGGGGTGGGGGTGCCAGTGCCGGAGTTTGGGCAGTTGCTCTTTCCGGGAGCCGCGTAACGATGGGAAACGCGCTGTCTTTGTGGGCCAGGTGAAGTCGCTCTTTTTCGAGGAAACCCGGAAGGAGTGGCTGCACCAGATGCGGGTCCGGTTACGGGTTGTGGAAGCGTTCACGGGAGTCGTCGGAAATGAATTCGAAGTGCGAACGGGGCTCGACGACGGGGATTGCGGAGTATCTTTTGTACCGGGAAGGACGTATCTGATCGACGCCTATCGGACGAAAGAGGGGATCTGGCTGACATCCATTTGTTCGGGGACCGCCGAAGCGACCGAAGCGGCTGAGCATATCAGCCAACTACGCGACTGGAAAAGCGGGCGCGTCCGGACCCGAGTGATTGTTGGTTCGGCCATGCGAGTATCCGTGAAGGAAGTGGATCCTAGGATCGGCGCTGCGGAACTGGGTGATCTTCCTATCGTTGCGATCGCTGGAGGAAAAGCCTTCCCCGCGGTCACCACGAAAGCGGGGAACTTCGAAATCAAGGGTCTCCCCGCCGCGGAGTTCAAAATACAGATCACCGACCCCGGATGGGCGATTCGAAAAACGGTTGTGACGGGCGATCTGCGAACGAAGTCCTGCGCCCAGGTATTCCTCTGGGCAAGCCCGTGGGGGAGCCCGGACTAAAGATCCATCTGCGTGCCGATTTCGACGACGTGACGGTGGGGTAGGCCGAAGAAGCGGTCGGCGGCGACGGCGTTCTTCTGGAGAAACGAGAAGATGGATTCGGAGACTACGCCCATGTGGCCGCGTGAGGACGCGACGAAGTTTTCGCGGCCGAGGTAGTAGGTAACGTCGCGGTCGCCGAAGGGGATGTTGAACTCGCGGACGGCGAGTTCGAGGATTGGCATAACGTTGGGCTCTTCCATGAAGCCGAAACGCACGACGATACGGTGGAAGCCGTCTTCGAGGTGGGTGACCTTGTAGCGGGTTTCGTCAGGGAGATAGGGTTCGCCGGCGATTTGGATGGTGAGCAGGATGACGGTTTGTTGGAGGGCACGGCTGCGTTCGACGTGGTGGACGAGAACGGGGGGCAGCATGTCGGCACTGGAGGCCATGAACACGGCGGTGCCGGGGACGCGGGCGGCGAGGCGGGCGTCGACACGTTCCTGGGCCGATTCCTTCGATGGGAAGCGGAGGCGGTACTTGTAGGCGATGAGAGTACGGCCGCGGTTCCAGAGCACCATGATGGTGAGGACGCCGGCGCCGATGAGGATGGGCACCCAGCCGCCGTCGAGGAACTTGCCGAGGTTGGCGTAGAGGAACGGGAGATCGAAGGCGAGGAAGAGCACTAACAGCGGCAGGGCGCGGCTGAGGGCCCAGGACCAGGTTTGGCGGACCACAAGGAAATACATGACCGAAGTGATGGCCATGGTGCCGGTGACGGCGATGCCGTAGGCGGCGGCGAGGCGGGAGGAGGCGCCGAAGGCGATGACGAGGGCGATGCAGCCGATGCCGATGAAGTAGTTGACCTGAGGAATGTAGATTTGGCCTTCCATCTGGTGGGCGGTGTGCTGAACTTCGACGCGCGGGAAGAAGCCGAGCTGCATGGCCTGGCGGGTGAGCGAGAAGGCGCCGGAGATGAGGGCCTGGGAGGCGATGATGGCGGCGAGGCTGGAGAGGACCACGAGGGCGTAGGTGGCCCAGCCGGCGGGCACCATGTCGAAGAACGGGTTGTCCATGGTGTGGGGGTCGCGGAGAGCGTGGGCGCCCTGGCCGAAGTAGGCGAGCAGAAGCGCGGGCAGGACGAACCCGAGCCAGACGGCGCGGATGGGCTTGATGCCGAAGTGCCCCATATCGGCGTAGAGCGCTTCGCCACCGGTGACGGCGAGAACGACCGAGGCAAGAATGTGCATGCCGCTGAAGCCGTGCTTGAGGAAGTACTCGACAGCGTGGTGGGGCAGCATGGCGCCGAGGATTTCGGGATTGTGGGAGATGTGATAAGCGCCGAGGCCGCCGAGCGTTGTGAACCACACGATCATGACGGGACCGAAGAGCTTGCCGACGGTGCCGGTGCCGCGGCTTTGGATGGCGAACAGGCCGACGAGGATGACGCAACTGATGGGAACGACGGCGACACCGAAGCGGGGGTCAGCCACGGCGAGCCCTTCGACGGCGCCGAGGACGGAGATGGCCGGCGTGATGATGCCATCGCCATAGAGCAGCGCGGCGCCCATGACGGCGAACAAGGCGACTGCCGAGATCTTGCCCGGCTTGGCGCCACGAAGATGTTCCGGGACCAGGGCGAGAAGCGCGAAGATGCCGCCTTCGCCTTTGTTATCGGCCTTCATGATGAAGGTCAGATACTTCAACGTGACCACCAGCATGAGCGACCAGAAAATGAGCGAGAGCACGCCGTATAGGTCGGCCTGCGTGGCGGAGTGGCCACCGGCGGCGTGAAGGCATTCCTTCAACGTGTAGAGGGGACTGGTTCCGATATCCCCGAAGACGACGCCTAGAGCTCCGAGCGCCAATCCTTTAAAGCTTGCCTTGTGGGCGTGGTTGTCCGACACAAACTCCGATTATAGCGATAAGCTAATGCGGTGAGCGAAAAGCGCCGTTATTCCTATTTGCTGCCGGCGGTGGCGATGATGCTGGGTTGGGGGTTGCGCGGGTTTATTGGAGGCGGGCCATTTGGCGCGATGATCCCGGGCGCGATGGTGGCGTTGACGCTTTGCTATTTGTATCCGCGGCGCGATGTATCGGTGATTGCGGCGTTCGCGGCGGTGGGCGTGGGGATCGGCGGGGAGATGACGTATGGGCAAACCATCGGGTTCATCATCAAGGCCGAGACGTTCTGGTGGGGGTTTCTGGGATTGGCGTTGAAGGGCGCCATTTGGGGCGCGCTGGCCGGGGCGGTGATCGCGATGGGTTTCCGGCCGCGGCCTTTATTGGTACTGGGCGGGGCGGTGGTGACGGCGGTGGCGACGCAGATCGGGTGGAAGTTCATCAATGAGCCGAAGCTGATCTATTTTTCGAATTTGTTGGATCGGCCGCGGCCGGAGATTTGGGCGGGATTTTTGCTGGCGGCGTTGGCACTGGTGGGCTATCTGGCGTGGCAGGGGCAGCTGCAGCCGGCGCTGCGATTTGCGGTGGTGGGGTTCATCGGCGGCGGGATTGGGTTTGGAATTGGCGGGTCGATCCAGGGGCTGGGACGGATCTTTACGCCGGATCTAAAGCTGCACTGGTGGAAGTACATGGAGTTCTTTTTCGGGTACTGTTTCGGGTGGGCGCTTTCGTGGGCATGGCAGCATTCGGAGACGCCGGATTCGGGCGAGGTTTCGTCGGGGCCTGGCGATGTTGTTGAGATGCTGGCGGGGGCGGTGGTGACGGCGGGGTTGTTCTGGTTGTCGTGGAATACGCAGTCGCGGTTTGCGTATTTGTTAGCGGGCGGGGCGGTGTTGTACGTGGTGGCGCGGTACCGTTGGTTGGCGAAGCATGTGGCCTATACGGTGACGTTTACGGGCGTGGCGTTGGACCTGGCGCGGTATTGGAGCAAGGAGTATCAACGCGGGCCGGCGGGGCCGGCGTATGCGACGGCGGTGGTGGCGTCGGTGATCTTTGGTTGGTATGTGATTCGGTGGAACGGGGACACACGGAAGACGTTGGAACTGTTGATGTGGGCGTGTGTGGTGGACGCGGTGGTGAAGTTCGCGATTCATCCGAATGGCATTGTGAACGTGGTGGACCACGTCTGCATTGGGTTTGTGTTGATGGCGGCGGCGGTGAGTTGGATGATGCGGGCTGAGATAATAACGGGTTCATGCGATTCGTCATCTTCCTCTGCGCCCTCTGCTGTGGCTTTGGGCAGTCCGTCGATCTAGTCTGGAAACTGCCGCTGGGCAAGAATCCGGCGGGGCCGCCGGTGGTGTTTGGCGGGGGCGCGGCGGTGGCGCTGGCCGATGGCAGCATTGTGCTGGTGGACGAGGCTGGGAAGACCTCCGCGACGGCGCGGATGGACCAGGCGCCGATGGGTCCGCCGCTGGTGGCCGATGGCGCGATCTATGCGGCCGACGCGTGGGGCAGCGTCTATAAGTTCGGGCTGACGGGCGAGCGTGTTTGGAAAAATGCGCGGGAGAGCCGGGCGGGCACTGGGTACAACATGCCCGTTCTTGCCCGCGTGGCGGGGGAGAGTTGCGTCGTGATTACCGATACGCGCGGGCATTTGTTTGCGATTGATCGCAATGGGAAACTGCGGATGGAGATCGCGGCGACTTCGTACCGGCTATCGACGCCGGCGGTTGGGGACGCCATTGATGGCTGGCGCGATCTGGTGTTCGGCGCTGACGATGGCAATGTTTATACCGTCTCCGAGTGGGGCGAATTGAAATCGAAAACGCCGGTCGATGGGGCGCGGTTGGGGCGGGCTGTGCCGCTGATCGCCGACGTCGATGACGATGGCCAATACGAGTCCTATATGCCGACACCGTTCGTGGGGCGGCAGACCGGGCTGCACTCGATTGGGCGCTGGCACTTCAAAACGGAGATGCAGACGTATGCGTCTTTGATGCTGGCCGATTTGGATGGCGATGGGAAGAAGGAGATTCTGGTTGGGGACAAGAACACGCGGCTGTATGCGTTGAGTGCGCGGGGGGAGAAGATGTGGTCGACGCAGTTGGGCGGCCGAGGGATTTTCTATGCGGGTGTGGTGGCGGGGGATTGGATTTACCAGATTGTGCGGGACACGGGGCTGGACGGGAAGTCGCTGTACGTTCTGGACAAGCGTGGGAACATTCGCGCCAGTGTGGCGATGGAGGGCGGGGGCGGGTTCAGCCCGGCGCTGCAGAAGGGGCGGCTGTTGGCGGTGTCGGCACGGGGCGTGCTGCATTGTTATCGGATTCCCGATGGCGCCGTCCAGTGGGGTTCGTGGCGGAACAGTTCGGACAACAGCGGATTGGTGGAATCGCCGAAGTTTCGGCATGTTTCCAGGGACGGGACGGGACCGGGGCCTGGCGAACGGCGGGTGGCGCGGCGCGGCACGAACGTGCTGCCGGGAGCGGCGCCGAAATCGTTTCGCGTGAAGCGGCCGGATGGGTCGATTTTTGTTGGGATTGGCAGTTCGTCGTTCGGCGTGGATGCACCGGGGGAGTATTGGGTGTATCGGGATGGGGAGCGGAAGCCGGTGATTTATGTGGCTGGCGAGGAGCCGTTGCCATTGCGGGCTCCGGCGACGGAATTCGGCGATGCGGTGGCGGAGCGATTGCGGGCGGCGTGGGCGTTTGCGATGAAGCATCCGAGTGTTGCGCGGTTCGATGCCGTGCGGGCGCAGGCGCGGGAGGCGGAGGAGTTGTTTGCCGCCAAGCCGGCGGGGGATGTTTTGGTGCGGCAGTTGGCGAATACGTGGGGGAGTGAGCGGGTGTATCGCGATGGGTTCGGCGTGAAGATGTTGGGCAATGAGTATGAATCGATTGCGTTCACGTTGACCAATCTGCGGGCGGAGAAGGGGCAGTTCCGGGTGGAGTGTTCGGCGAAGTATGTGGACATTCGGGAGGTGCCGTTGGTGCGGCCGGAGTCGACGGGACGGCTGACGGAAGACGTATTGCCGAAGTTAAACGAGGCGGGGACGGTGACGCTGGAGCCGGGCGAGACGAGGAAGCTGTGGGCGATTGTGCATTCGCGGGACTTGGCGGCCGGGCGGCACACGGCGGTGTTGCGAGTGGGGGATATGTGGTCGTTGGCGAAGCCGGTGGATGTGCCGATTCGCGTGGAGGTGAGCGCGGCGCGGCTGCCGGAGAAGCGTACGTATCAGCAGTGCAATTGGCTGTATTTGGCGAGTATTTCCGACGCGCGGGCGCGGGAGGCGACGATCGTGGATGCGTTGGAACATGGGATGACGGTGTTCCCGATTCCGGCGCTTTCGTTCCCGTTGGAGGGGAAACCGGACAGCGGGATGCACGACGCGATTGTGACGCGGCTGAAGGGGAAGGCGACGTTTCTGGTGAGCGGGAGCGTGGGCGGGCCGCTGGCGGATAAGGACTATGCGGCTGCGGTGCGGAAGTATTCCGAGCACATGCTGGCGTTGGGGCTGACGTTTGAAGACTGGGCTTTTTACTTCATGGACGAGCCGGGGCTGATGGGGAAGGACGCGGCGTTCGATAAGTACGTGGCCGACATTACGCGGCTGAAGCAGGCCGATCCGCGGGTGCGGATTTATGCCAATCCGGCGGGTGGGGCGAAGCCGGAGATGATGGCGCCGTTGACGAAATTGATCGACATCTGGCAACCGGATTTGCATCTGGTGCGGGAGCAGCCGGAGGCGTATGCGCGCGTGTTTCAACAGGGGAAATACTGGCACTACGAGGCCGGGGCGGACCAGCGCAATCTGGACACCTTGGGTTACTACCGGATGAAGCCGTGGGTGGCGTTTCAGATGGGCATGACGGGCGGCGGGTATTGGGTGTACAGCTATTCGCCGTTCTGGTATTTCGACCAGGCGATGGGGGTGGAGTATGGGACGGTTTACCAGACGCCGCAGGGGCCGGTGACGACGAAGCGGTGGGAGGCGTCGCGCGACGGGGCGGAGGATTTTGAGTTGCTGTGGCAGGTGCGGGAACGGGCGCGGGTGACAGGGAACGCGGCGGCGGCGAAGCTGGTGGAGGAGGCCGTGGCATTTGTGACGGCAGGGCAGGAGAAGGCGAGCGATATCGGGCGGCAGGTGGATCCGTTCGCACCGGATTATGATCGCTGGATGCGGTATCGGGCCGAGCTGGTGGCCGCGTGGGAGAAGATGCTATGAGCTTATTATTGGCCGCTGCGCTGGCGCTGGCGATTGATACCGATGGGATGCTGCTGATCAACGGGCAGCGGACGTTTATGGTGGGACTGTATGACTTCGCGGCGGGGCCTTCGGCGCGGCGCGAGGCCCGGGATGCGGGGTTCAACCTGGTGCATACGCCGGCGACGTTGGAGGCGGTCCGGCAGGCGGGGAAGGACGGGTTCTACGCGTGGACCGGCGTGGGTGCATTGGACGGAAAGAATGAAGCGGCGATCCGGAAGACCGTCGAAACGCTGCGCGGGGAGCCGGCGCTGATTCTGTGGGAGACCGAGGACGAACCGACGTTTGTGTGGAAGAAGCCGAGGGAGATCCGGACCTCGGCCGAGCGGATTATTGCGACGCGGAAGCTGGTCGAATCGCTCGATCCGAAGCGGCTGTTCTATTTGAACCAGTCGCCGACGAATCTGGTTTCGACGCTGCGGAAGTACAACGAGGGAACCGATGTGACGGCGACCGATGTGTACCCGGTGATTCCTCGTGGGATTCGCAATCAGTATGCGCTGTGGCCGGACGGGCAGCAGGGGGATTTCAACAACGAAACGATCAGCCAGGTGGGGCAGTACACCGACAAGATGCGGCAGGTGGCGGGACCTTCGAAGCCCGTGTTTATGGTGTTGCAGGGGTTCGCGTGGGAGTCCATTCAGAAAGAGCCGGACCCGAAGATGATGCTGTATCCGACATTGGAGCAGGCGCGGTTTATGGCGTATCAGGCGATTGTGCATGGCGCCAATGGGGTGATGTATTGGGGGCTGCATTTGGGGCCGGCGAACAACCCGGCGTGGCAGGCGGCGCGGGCGGTGGCGGCGGAGTTGAAGGGGATTTCGGCGGAATTGGCGGCGCGGCCGGTGGCGCGGCGATTGACGCTCGAGTACTTCGACACGGGGCATTCGCTGGACCGTGGGATTGCGTATTCGATGCGACCGACGAAGGATGGCGGGGCGCTGTTGATCGCGGTGAACGAGGACAAGAATCCGGTGGAGGTTTCGTTTGGCAACCTGGGGTTCACTTCGTGCGGCATGGCGGCGCCGGAGGCGTTCGCGCCGTTTCAGGCGAAGGTCTATCGGTGTAAGCGCTAGTTGACGGGCACCCAGAGGTGGGTGGTGGCGGCGGCGCCGTTCTTCACGGTGACGATGTAGTTGCCGGGTTTGGCGTAGGTGTGGGTGATGATTGCGTAGCCGTTTTTGGCGAGCTTGACGGCGTTGCCATCGGACTGCGTGGAGCGGCGCGGGGAGCCGTCGCCGAAGTCCCAGGTCTCTTCGCCGCTGGTGAGGCCGAAGGTGCGGACCTTGAAGGTGATGGTCTGGCCGGCCTTGACGTTGAGGGATGGGAAGTAGGAGGCGTTGATGGTGATGGGGTCGTTGTCACCGTAGACGTTGACGGTGGCGAAGTCGTAGGCGATGTGGCCGTTGGGGTCCTTTACCTCGAGAACTTCGCTGAAGGTGCCGATTTTGTTGTAGCGCATGGTGACGCGCGGCGTGGTGACAGCGCGACCATCGGAGAGCTGCCAGCGGTAGGCCGGCTTCCCTGCCCTGACCCAGGAACGGGCTCCATCGAGCGTTACCTCTTCGCCCACCTTGGCGTAGCGGTGCGGGCGGGCGAGGGCCATGACGTCGGGTTTGAAGTCGCGGAGGTAGGCCTCCCAGAGGAAGGCGAACCCTTCTTCGGTGCCCCAGGCGCCAGAGGGCTGGCGGCTCTTGATTTCGAAGTGCAGATGGGACCAGCCGCCGCTGCCGCCTTCTTTGCCGAGGAGGCCGAGCGGGTCGCCACGCTTGACGGTGGCGCCGAGTTCGAGAGACGAGTCGAAGGAGTGCAGGTGGCTGTAGCGGTAGTACCAGCCGCGGGAGTCGAGCAGGTAGATGACGTCGTAGCGTTGGGCGATGGGCGTGCCTTTGGCGTGTTCGGGAAGGACCTCTTTGCCGAGGGAGACGACGACGCCATCGGTGGCGGCGACGACTTGCGCCATGGCTTCCGGGCCGCCCAGATCGAGGCCGCTGTGGTAGTAGACCTTCTTGCGGGAGAGCTGTTCGCCGCGGTCGACATAGGTGGGTTCGTTCGACATCTGGGTGTGGGTGAGGAACCAGCGCTGCTTGAGCGGGTAGCCCATTTCGTTGGGCGTCATCCACGGTGACCCGGCGGGCCAGAGGCGGATGCGGGCGGCGGCACGGAGGCCCCAGTGGTCGTCGGACGTGTTGGTGAGATAGGCGGCGGTAACGGGGCAATCGACCTGGACGCGGCCGGCGGGGCGCGGGAGTTCGTAGTTGCCGCAGCGGAGTTCGAGCTTGACGCCGTCGACGGTGACGTTGACGCGGGCTTCGCGAACGGCCGACTGCGCGCCGTCGCGGGTTTCACTGGTGGCGGTGAGTTGGACGGGCACGGAGAGGCCGTTCGACAGTGTGATGCTGCGCTGTTCGCCGGTCTGCAGATCGGCCACGGTGAAGGGGAGCGTGGCGGCCAGGAGAAATAAGAATGGCACGTACCGGATTTTATCAGCCAGTTTTGATGAAATAGGAGCGTGCTTTCGCGACAGTCCCTTCTACTCCTCGTTGCCGGCTTGCCGGCGGTGCTTGCTGCCGACTCCAAGGGCATCGATTTCAACCGCGATATCCGGCCGATTCTCTCGGACAACTGTTTTTACTGCCACGGGCCGGACGATACGACGCGGATGGCGGGGATCCGGCTGGACACCAAGGAAGGCGCACTGGCGGCGTTGACGCCGGGCAAGCCGGAAACGAGCCGGCTGTACCTGCGCGTGGCGCATGCCGATCCGAAGCTGCGCATGCCGCCGCCATCGGCGGGGCGTACGCTGACGGCGGCACAAATTGAACTGATTCAAAAATGGATCGCGAGCGGCGCGGAATGGAAGATGCACTGGTCCTACGAGAAGCCGGAGCGGAAGCCGCTGCCGGTGACGAAGGACAGGAAGTGGGCGAAGAATGCCATTGACCATTTCGTGCTGGCGCGACTGGAGCAGGAGAACCTGACGCCGAGCGCGGAGGCGGACCGCATTACGCTGCTGCGCCGGTTGAGCCTGGATCTAACGGGCCTGCCGACGACGCCGGCGGAGGTGGATGCGTTTGTGAAGGACAAGTCGGCGAATGCGTATGAGAAGCAGGTGGACCGGCTGTTGGCTTCGGCGCACTACGGCGAGAAGATGGCGATGCCGTGGCTGGACCTGGCTCGGTACGCCGATACGCACGGGTTTCATATCGACTCGCACCGGGACATGTGGCCGTGGCGCGACTGGGTGATCCGCGCGTTCAACAGCAACATGCCGTTCGACCGGTTTACGGTGGAGCAGTTGGCGGGTGATCTGTTGCCGAATGCGACGGTGGACCAGAAGATCGCTAGCGGGTTCAACCGCAACCACATGATCAATTACGAGGGCGGCGCGATTCCGGATGAGTATTTGACGGAGTATGTGGCCGACCGCGCGGAGACGACCTCCACCGTGTGGATGGCGATGACGATGACGTGCGCGCGTTGCCACGACCACAAGTACGATCCGATTAAGCAGAAAGACTACTACCGGATGTTCGCCTTCTTCAACGGCGTGAAGGAGAAGGGACTGGACGGGCGCGACGGGAATGCCGATCCGTTCCTGCGGCTGCCGAGTGGGGAGCAGCAGAAGCAGTTGGACGACGTGCTGGCGCGGATTAAGACGCGCGAGGCAGAGTTGGCCGATGACAAGGTGAAGCCCGCGCAGGAGCAGTGGGAGAAGCAGCGGCTGGCGCTATTGGAATATGCGGCGCCGGCGGGGCTGCGCGAAGGGCTGATTGCGCAGTATGAGATGGACGGGACGGTGAACGACCACTCCGGCAACTACCGCCACGCGCAGGTGCTGCGAGGCGAGGCGACGATGGCGTTGACGAGTGTGGGCAAGGCGACGGTATTTGCGACGCCTTCGCATGTTTCATTGGGCAAAGTGGATTTGGGGCAGGAGTATACGATTGCGACGTGGCTGGTGCAGGGTCACCATGAGCCGCAGACCTTTTTGCAGCAGGCGGGCCGGCTGAATGTGTGGTGGGACGCGAGTGAGCCGCTGCCGCATTTGCGGCGCGGGGCGCATCTGCACGTGGAGACGCCCGGGGTGCATCTGCGCACGCGGGACCGACTGGTGCAGACCGAGCAGTACCACGTGGCCATTCTGCATTCGCAGGCAGGCGGGGTGACCATCCGCATTAACGGGCAGGCCGTGCCGATGGTGCGGGAGGCAGAGAGCGCCGTGAAGATGGGCCCGGTGGGAGCATTGGAAATTGGCCAGGAGAGGGACACGGAGGGCCGCAACGGGTTCCGCGGACGGTTGGCGGATTTGCGGATCTACCGGCGGGTTTTGAATGAAAACGAATTGCGGTATCTGGCCGTCGACCATCGCGTTTCGCACATGGTGAGCGTGGCCGTGAAGCAGCGGCCGCGGGAGTTGACGCAGAAGATTCGGGAGCACTATCTGACCTATGTGGCGCCGCAGGAGACGAAGGCGGCGTGGGCGGACCTGAAGGCGCTGCGGGAGCGGAAAGCGTATCTGGAAGATGTGATTCCGAACACGATGGTGATGTCGGAAATGGAGAAGCCGCGGGACACGTTCGTGCTGGGGCGTGGCGATTACCGCAACCACGGCGAGAAGGTAACGCCGAATGTGCCAGCCGTTCTGCCGCCGCTGGCGGCGAGCGCGAAGGCGGACCGTTTGGCGCTTGCGCGGTGGCTGGTGGACCCGTCGCACCCGCTGACGGCGCGCGTGGCGGTGAACCGGTATTGGCAGAATTACTTCGGCATTGGGCTGGTGAAGTCGAGCGAGAACTTCGGCACGCAGGGCGACCAGCCGAGCCATCCGGAACTGCTGGATTGGATGGCCGCCGAGTTCATGAAAACCGGCTGGGATGTGAAGGCGATGCAGCGGATGATTGTCACGTCGGCGACGTACCGGCAGTCCTCCAAGACCACGCCCGCAATGGTGGAGCGGGATCCGGAGAACCGCTTGCTGTCGCACATGTCGCGGTTCCGGATGCCGGCCGAAATTGTGCGCGACAACGCGCTGGCGGTGAGCGGACTGTTGAACCGGAAGGTGGGCGGGCAGAGTACGTATCCGTACCAGCCGGCCGGGATCTGGGAAGAGATTTCTCGTGGCGAGATCTTCTCCGCGCAGGTGTACAAAGAGAGTGCGGGCGAGGATCTGTATCGCCGCGGGATGTATTGGTTCTGGAAGCGGACGGCTCCGCCGACTTCGCTTTCCACCTTTGATGCGCCGGACCGTGAGAAGTGCGTGGCGCGGCGTTCGGTGACGAACACTCCGCTTCAGGCGCTGGTTCTGTTGAACGATCCGGCATACGTGGAAGCGGCGCGGGTGCTGGCGCAGAACATCCTGAACGAGGCCGGCAGCGACACGGCGAAGCGGCTGACGCTGGGCTTCCGGAAAGTGACGGGACGCGTGCCGGAGGCGCGGGAGTTGAAGGTGCTGAGCGAACTCGCTGGCAAGCAGATGGCGCGCTACGCGCGCGATGCCAAGGGCGCCGCGGCGCTGGTGGCGATTGGCGCCGCGCCGGTGGACAAGAAACTGCCGGTGGCCGAGTTGGCCGCGTGGACGAATGTGGCGACGGTGCTGTTGAACATGGACGAGGCGATTACGAAGGAGTAGTTATGAACTGGAAACGAGAGATGCATCTGTTGGAAACCCGGCGCCAGTTCTTCGGAAAGGGCGCGCGCGGCATTGGCGCTGTGGCGTTGGCGGGCCTGATGGGCGGCGGCGAGGCACAGGGCGCGACGACGGGCGGACTGGCCGGGTTGCCCCACTTCGCGGCGAAGGCCAAACGCGTCATCTGGCTGCACCAATCGGGCGGGCCTTCGCAGCTCGATTTGTTCGACTACAAGCCGCAATTGAAGAAGTTCCACGGCAGCGAGTTGCCGGGATCGATCCGGATGGGCCAGCGCATTACGGGCATGACGTCGGGGCAGGCGTCGTTTCCGTGCGCGGCGTCGATGTTTAAGTTTGAACAGGCGGGCAAGGCCGGGATGTGGATGAGCGAGTTGATCCCGCACCACAAGAAAATTGCCGACGATATCTGCCTGATTAAGTCTGTTCATACCGACGCCATCAATCACGATCCGGCGATCACGTTCATTCAGAGCGGCAGCCAGCAACCGGGGCGCCCGAGCATTGGTTCTTGGGTGTCGTATGGATTGGGCAGCGAGACGCAGGAGTTGCCATCGTTCGTGGTGCTACTGTCGCAGCAGAATTCGGTGAATGCCGACCAGCCGCTGTTCTCGCGGTTGTGGGGCGCGGGCTTTTTGCCGTCGCGTTACCAGGGCGTCCGCTTGCGCAGCGGCAAGGACCCGGTGCTGTATTTGGCTGACCCGGCGGGCATTGAGCGCGAGGGGCGGCGCGAGATGCTGGACGCGCTGCAGGCGTTGAACAAAGTGCGCGAAGAGGCGTATCACGATCCGGAGATCGACACGCGGATTCAGCAGTACGAGATGGCGTTCAAGATGCAGACGTCGGTACCGGAGTTGACCGATCTTTCGAAGGAGCCCGCGAGTACGTTTGAACTCTACGGCGAAGACGCGCGAAAGCCGGGGACCTATGCGGCCAACTGCCTGCTGGCGCGGCGGCTGGTGGAGCGCGGCGTGCGATTCGTGCAGCTCTATCACAAGGGTTGGGACCAGCACAGCAACCTACCGCGGGACCTGGCGCTGCAGTGCAAGGCGAGCGACCAGGGAGCGGCGGCGTTGGTGCAAGACTTGAAGCAGCGCGGCATGCTGGACGATACGTTGGTGGTTTGGGGCGGCGAGTTCGGCCGCACCGTCTACTGCCAAGGCAGGCTGACGGAGACCGACTACGGCCGCGATCATCACCCGCGCAACTTCGCGATGTGGATGGCCGGCGGCGGCGTGAAGCGCGGATTCCAAATGGGCGAGACGGACGACTATAGCTACAACATCGTGGCCGATCCGGTGCACATTCACGACATCCAGGCGACGCTGATGCACTGCCTGGGAGTGGACCACAAGCGGCTGACCTACAAGTTCCAGGGGCGCTGGTTCCGCTTAACGGACGTGCACGGGAACGTGGTCCGGCCGCTTCTGAGTTAGGCGTAGACCGAGGTCGTCGAAGAGCGAGTAGGCGACCGGGGTGAGGATCAGCGTCAGGAGCAGCGATAGCGACTGGCCCCCGATGACGATGATGGCGATGGAGCGGCGCTCCTCGGCGCCGGGGCCGGTGCCGAGGGCGAGCGGCATCATGCCGGCGACCAGCGTAACGGTGGTCATGAGAATGGGCCGCAGGCGGTCTTTATTGGCCTGCAGAATGGCTTCCAGGCGGGGGAGCCCTTCGCGGCGCAGGTTGTTTGTGTGATCGATTTGCAGAATGGAGTTTTTCTTCACGACGCCGAAGAGAACGAGGATACCGAGCGCGGAATACAGGTTTAGCGTTTCGCCGAAGAACCAGAGCGAGAAGAAGCCGAACGGCACGGCAAGAGGCAGGCTGAGCAGGATTGTCACGGGGTGCAGGAGACTCTCGAACTGGGACGAGAGGATCATGTACATGAACACGACCGAGAGGGCGAAGGCGAGAAGGAACTCGGTGAGGGTGCGTTCGAACTCGCGGCCGCGGCCGATGATGGTGGTGCTGTAGGCCGAGGGCATGTGCATGGCATCGGCGGCTTCGAACATCTTTGGCAGCCGGTCGCCGAGCCCATAGCCGGGGGTAATGTTGGCGCGGATGCCGACCTGGCGCTGGCGGTCCAGACTTTCAATGCGATAGGCCGACATGGCTTCTTTCAGGTGGACGACGTTATCCAGACGCACCAGACGATTGCCGGTGGCGGGCACATAGAGCTTGGAGACGGTGGCGGTGGAGTTGCGATCGGTGTCTTTCAGGCGGACTTCGACGTCGTATTCTTCAGCCACTTTGTCGTCGCGGAAGCGAGACACTTCGTCGTCGCCGCCCACCATGAGGCGAAGCGAACTGGCGATATCGGAAGCGTCGACACCCAGGTCGGCGGCGCGTTCGCGATCAATGAAGACGCGGAGTTCAGGCTTGTTGACGCGGAGTGTTGTATCGATATCGACGAGGCCGGGAATGGTCATCGCCTTGGAGCGGAGTTCTTCGCTGAACTTGTAGAGCGCGGTGATTTCGGGGCCGCGGATGACGAAGTCGATATCGTAAGGGGCGGACCCTTGGTTGAGCGATTGGATGTTGCCGACGCGGCCGCGGAGGTCGGTGAACTGCTTCATTTTGGCGCGTGCGGCGGCCATCACGTCGCGTTGAGAATAGATGCCCTGGAAGGCTTCCATGGGCTTCCCTTCCAGCGTCTTCTTCCATAGACGCGTAAGGGAAAAGGCACGGTTCTCCACATCGTCCAGGCGCACGTAAACGCGGGCGCTATTGACCTGCTGCAGGTATCCGGTCCCTACAAGGGAGACCATGTGCTTGATGCCGGGCAGGTTGTGAAGTTCGTTGAACACGCGGTCCAGCACGGCTTCCATGGAGGTGAGACTGGTGCCTTCCGGAGCGTTGATACTCATCTCAAATTCGCTCTCGTCGACGTTCGTGGGGAGGTACTCCTGGCGAACCATTTTGAACAGCGGCACGGTGGACGCCATGGTGAAAACGCCCAGTCCGGCAATCAACAATCGGTGGTTGAGCGACCACGCGAGCATGCGCATGTATACGCGTTCCATCCATTCGTAGAGGCCGTCGCGGTGCTCCTTGTGCCCGCCATCGCCGCGGCGCAACATGCGCGAACACATCATGGGCGTGAGGCTGAAACTGACCAAGAGGGAAACAAGAATCGCCACGGTGGCGGTGACGCCAAACGAGTAGAGAAAGCGTCCGGAGATGGACGACATGAACGACACGGGCAGGAAGACGACGATGAGACTGAAGGTCGTGGCCATGACGGCCAGGCCGATATCGCGTGTGGCGAGAATGGCGGCCTGCATCGGGTCCATCTTCTTTTCATCAATGAAGCGGAAGATGTTTTCGAGAACGACGATGGCGTCGTCGATAACCACACCGACCATCAGCACCAAAGCCAGCATGGTGATGTTATTGAGCGTGAAATTCAGGGCGCGCATAGCACCGAAGGTGGCGATGATCGACGCCGGAATGGCGACGGCGCCGATGACGGTCGCGCGCCAGTCGCGCATGAAAAGCAACACAACCAGCGAAGCGAGAATGGAGCCCAGAATCAGGTGCAGTTGGACTTCGTGAAACGCCGCTTCGATGTAGAGCGACTGATCCTGCACAATGGCCAGCTCCACACCTTTGGGCAGCAGTTCGCGGACGCGAACGAGGCGGGCCTTGACGTTGGTCACGACATCGATGGTGTTGGCTCCGGACTGGCGGCGGACTTCGAGCGCCACTGCCGGGCGGCCATCGTAGCGCGCCGTCGTGCGTTGCTCTTTGTGGCCATCCTCGGCATAGCCGATGTCGCGAATGCGGACGGGCGTGTTGTTGATGGTGGCGACGACGAGATCGTTGAATTCCTTGGGATCGGGGAATCGGCCCAGGGTGCGCAGGACGAGTTCGCGGGAACCTTCATCGACGCGACCGCCGGGAATATCGGAATTCTGCCGGACCACGGAATCGCGCACACGGAGAATCGGAATTTTATAGGCGGCCAACCGATCGGCATCCACCCAGATATTCACCGCCCGTTTCTGCCCGCCGATCACCTGCACCTGGCCAACGCCGCCGACGGATTCAATGGAGTCCTTGATGGCCCGCTCGCCGATCTCATACAGCTCGCGGCCCGTCTTATCGCCATGCAGAACCAGCGTCATAATCGGCGACGCATCGGCGTCGAGCTTCTTAATCAGCGGCGGTTTGGCATCCTTCGGCAACTGCGCGATGATCGAGGCGATGGCGTCGCGAATATCCTGCGCAGCGACGTCGATGTTGCGATTGAGATTAAAGGTGATCGTCACAACCGAGAGCGATTCGGTGGACGTCGAGCGGATGTTGTCGATGCCTTCGACGGTGGCGACGGAGTCCTCCACAAATCGCGTCACGGCGCTCTCCATCTCCTCCGGCGAGGCGCCGGGCAAGACGGTCCGCACGGAGACGATGGGCAGGTCGACGTCAGGGAATCGATCGACGCCGAGCTTCGAATACGATACGGCACCGATCACGACCAGGGAGAGGATAAGCATGACGGCGAAAACCGGACGCGCCACGCAGATTTCGGCCAGTTTTTGCATTTAGCGGACCTGCACCTTTTGCCCCTTGGCCATGCGGTCGCCAGCCTTGGCCACAACCTGATCGCCTTCTTTTAACCCGTCCACAATCTCAACGCGCCCTTCCGCCAGACGCCGCCCGGTTTTCACAATCCGGTCCTCCAGGACACCATCCTTCACGACGAACGTGCGATCGATGCCCGCGAAGCCTGCGACAGCGGTCTCGGGCACGGAAAAGCCCGTGGCCGTGGAGTCGACGACGATGGAGCCTTCGACAAACGAACCGGGCCGAAGCTTGCCGGTAGGATTGGGAATCTCTCCCTCGATGACCAGAGACCGGTTCTGCGCATCGATGGCCGGACTCAGACGCACCACACGACCGCTGAACCGCTCTGTCACGCCCTCCAGGCGAATCTCAATCGCCTGCCCTTGGCGGATCCGGGCCGCCTGCCGCTCTGGCACGCCCAACCGCACACGGAGCGGGTTCTGGCGCACCAGCGTGACCACCGGCGCATGGACGGGGAGGAACTCGCCCAAGGAGGACTGGCGGCGCGTGATGGCGCCGGCGAAGGGGGCGCGGATGGTCGTGTCGCCCAGTTGCTGCCGGGCCAGTGCCAACTGCGCGCGCCGTTCGCTGAGCTGCGAACGGAGTTGCATCACTTCGCTGATCGCGGCCTGGTAGCGGGCTTCGATGCCCTGTGCGCGAACGGTCGCCTTTTCCAACTCGATGCGAGAGACGACGCCGTCCTTGGCCAGCCGGCCCGTTGTGTCGAGGATGAAGCGCGCTTCGCGCAGAGCCGCGTCGGCCTCCTTCACGACGGCCACCTGTTCGGGCACCACGTCGTCGGTCATCTTGTTCAACAGCCCCAGCCGCGCCCGGATCTGATCCACCAGCGCCTCGGTCTGCTGAACGCGAAAACTGTAATCGTCGGTTTCCAGTTCGGCAAGGATATCGCCCTGCTTCACCACGCTGCCCAGATCGACATGCATTTTGGCGATGCGGCCGGGGACTTTATTGGTGACGTTGGTGGACTCTTCGGCGAATAGTTCCCCATTGGCGGTAACGGTTTCGGGCAGAGAAATTCTGGCGACGGGGATTACGCTGACCTCAGGAACGATGGTTTCCTTGGCAGCAACTTTGTCGGCGGAATAAGGCCCGGAACAGCCAACGGCGAGGGCAGCGAGAGCGATGGGAATAGGAAGCAGACGCATACAGCTTGTGGATGCATTCTCTCACAACCAGCCTACCGGCTCAGCAGGCAAAACCCAGGAAAAACGCCCGAAGGCGAATGGCGGAGAGGGGGGGATTCGAACCCCCGGTACCTCTTGCGAAGTACGACGGTTTAGCAAACCGCTGCTTTCGACCACTCAGCCACCTCTCCGCGAGATTATGAGTGGGTCTTTTGAAAGGTTAGCACATCACTTCTTCTCAAATACAGCCATGTACTGACTTCCTGGCAAAAATGGCTTGTTTGAGATCAGTTTAAAGCCGTTGGCTTCCACTTCCTTCACTACGGCGGCGTCGTCGAGGCGCACGTGGCTGATGGCGAAATCGGGGTTCGCATTCGACATCGCGCCGCGGCGCTTGTAGTAATCGACAATGGCCAGTCGTCCCTTGGCGCGAAGCGATTTGCGAATACCGGCGAGCATCGACTCGGGGTAGTCGAAATGGTGGTAAGCATCGAGGACGAGAGCGAGGTCGACAGAGTTTTCATCGAGCTTCGGAGACTTTTCGTCGCCCAGGACGAAGAACGCATGGCCGCATTCGTTGTTGTCGGCACGCTCCCGTGCCTTGGCCAGAAAATCGGGGAAAATATCCTCGGCATAAACGGCACCGCTGCCGGTGACCGCAAGACACAGGTACGGAACCAAGTAGCCCGGCCCCGTGCCGATATCGGCAACACGCATGCCGGGCTTGATGCCGAGCGCGGCGATCAATTCCTTCGGCTTCTGCCGGGCGTCGCGATGTTCGCCCGTCAACGTCTCCACCATGCGCTTCCGGCCATCGGGCGACTGGTAGCTCTTGTTGGCTTCCGCCGCCGCCTGTCCGAAAGCGCAGAGCGCGGCGAGGCCCAGGATCATAAGTTTCATAGGGAAGTCTCCATGGGCAGGGCGAGCGCCGGCTCCGCCATAAAGTCGAGCCGGTTCATGGCTTCGACGGCGTCCTGCACCGCGTTCTCCGTGGACGGCTCCACGGTAATGACAAAGGGCAACGACGTCTTGTTGTCACCGGGCAATTGCAGCACGGCGTCCAGGCTGATGTTCTTCTCCGCCAGGATGCCGGCCAGCGCCGCGATGATGCCGGGCCGGTCGTGCACGCGGAACCGCAGATAATACGCCCGCTTCTGCACAAGAACGGAGACCGGACGGAACTCCGCCAACTGCTCATGCGCAAACGGGGAGACGCGTTCGGGGCTACCGGAGCGGATCTCGCGGGCCACGCGCATCAGGTCGCTGACCACGGCCACACCGGTCGGCTCCGGGCCCGCGCCGCGGCCGTAGTAGAACGTGTCCTGCCCGTACTTACCACGCACCCAGATGGCGTTATACGCGCCCTGCACACCGGCCAGTATCGTCGACTGCGGGATCAGCGCGGGACGCACGGAAAGGATCAGCCCTTCCGCCGTCTGTCGCGCGGCGCAGACCAGGCGAATCGTGTGCTTCAGCGTGTGGGCGTATTGGAAATCGATCGGCGTGATGCGCCGGATGCCCTGCGTGAAAATGTCCCCCGCCTGAATCTTCTGCCCGAACGCCAGCGCGGAGAGGATCGCGAGTTTCGACCGGGCGTCAAAGCCGTCGACATCGGCAGTCGGATCGGCTTCGGCATAGCCGAGTTTCTGGGCTTCAGCCAGCACATCGCCAAAGGCCGCGCCGGACTTCTCCACTTCCGTGAGGATGTAGTTACTGGTACCGTTCAAAATGCCGAGCAGCGCGACGATGCGATCGCCGGAGATGCCTTCGCGCAGGACCGTGTGAATCGGAATCCCCCCAGCGACGGAGGCTTCCATCGCCAGATTGACGCCCTTCTGAATCGCCTTTTCCCATAGCTCGGGACCACAAAGCGCCATCAGCTCTTTATTCGCCGTGACGACCGACTTGCCGTTCTCCAGCGCCGTTTCGACAATCTCGCGAGCCACCGTCGTACCGCCGACGAGTTCAGCCACCACGTCTACTTCGGGATGGTTGACGACCTCGCGCCAGTCCGTCGTCTGCAGCGCTCCCTGCAACTCATCGGGGATCTTCTTGTTCGAAAGCTGACGCGCGCACACAGCGACAACGCGCAGCGGGAAGCCGAGTTTTTCGGCGATTTGAGCCCCGTTTTCCGCCAGAATGGAAAGCGTTCCAGACCCGACGTTACCAAGGCCAATGATGCCCAGCCGTACTTCTGCCATAACCCGTTATGATAGCAGTCATGACCCGGCCAGCCTTCTATTTCCCGGTTGTTTGCGTCTGCCTGCTGGCGCAGGGGCCGCCCCTGGAACGCCCCGCCAGCGGTCGACTGGACAGTCCGGAAATCCTCCGCACGCCCGATGGGCGCAACCGCACGGAGATGATTTTGAAGGCCGATCACGAGGCGTCGCTGAAGGATGTCGACACCATGCGCAAGCTGATCGAAGACGTAAAGATCGACATGGAGAAGAACGACCGGCACGTGCTTTCCGTCGGAACGCTGAAGAAACTGGACGATATCGAAAAGCTCAGCAAACGAATTCGCGGCCGGATGAAGCGGTTCTAGCCAGCGGGCGCCAGCCGCTTGATCAGCGTGATCTGCCCTGCGTGATAGACGTCGTGCATCGCGGCGCCCTGGATATTCCTCGCGGCCTTTTCGGTGAACGCCAACGGTGGCAGTTTTAACACCGCCTCGCGCAGCAGACGATGTTCGGCGGCCAACAGCGCCAGGTCCGCCTTCCACGCCTCCTCACTCTCCGCCTGCGGGCGCAGGAACCAATCGGCCCCTTCCAACGCGAACGACCCGCGCTTATCGCCGGTAATCCGCCGCCGCACGGTGTACTTCCAATACGCGGCGTGCACGGCGAGTTCCCAGATATTATGCCGCGCCGCGGTGGGCCGCCATGCCGCCGTTATCGCGCTGACACCACGCAAAGAACCCCGCAAATTCGGCCCATGCCAGGCCTGTTTTTCGTACGCCTCATCCAGCAGATTTAGAAAATACTCTCTTTCGGGGATAGGCGGCGGCATGTGGCTATGTTACGCTTCGAAAAGTCTGGCAGACAAGATGAGCACTACTCGTTTGAAATCGCAATTGATGACGGCGAGCGAAATTGATCGCACGCTGGTGCGCCTGGCGCACGAGATTCTGGAAAAAACCAAGGACCATGACCGGCTGGCCTTCATCGGCATCCGGCGCCGTGGTATCCCCATGGCCACGCGCCTCGCCGCGAAGATCAAGGACCTGGAAAACCGGGAGGTGCCCGTCGGCACGCTCGACATCAACCTCTACCGGGACGATCTTTCCACCGTCGGCGACCGGCCACAGTTGAACGCCACCGACATCCAGTTCGACGTCACCGGCAAGGACGTCGTGCTGATGGACGACGTGCTCTACACCGGCCGCACCATCCGCGCCGCGCTTGACGCGCTGTTTGAACACGGCCGTCCCGCGCGCGTGCAGCTGCTCGTGCTGATCGACCGCGGTTGGCGCGAACTGCCCATCGAGGCGCGCTACATCGGCCGCAAGATCCAGACGGCCGCCAACGAAATCATCGAAGTGAAATTCCACGAGATCGACCAGATGGAAAAAGTTCTGCTGGTTGAAAAGGTGGAGGACTGAGGCGCGGCATGGGCACAGGCCTGCTAGGCATCGAAGGATTGGACCGGAGCGAGATCGAAGCGTATCTCAACCGCGCCAAGACGTTCCAGTCGCACGGCGGCAGCGACTTCAAGAAGCTGGACACGCTCCGCGGCAAGATGCTGGTGAATCTCTTTTTCGAGAACTCCACCCGCACGCGCACCAGCTTTGAAATCGCCGCCAAACGGCTGGGCGCCGACACGATTTCCATCGCGTCTTCCGGCTCCAGCGTCAGCAAAGGCGAGTCGCTGGTGGACACACTGAACACCCTGGCCGCCATGCGCCCGCACGCCATCGTGATGCGCCACGCCGCCAGCGGCGCGCCCCACTTTCTGGCGCGCTATCTTGATACGCCGATCATCAACGCCGGCGATGGCATGCACGAGCATCCGACCCAGGCGCTGCTCGACGCGCTGACGATTCTCGATCACAAGCCGGCGCTCGAAGGCCTTCGAGTCGCCATCATCGGCGACATCATCCACAGCCGCGTGGCCCGCTCCAATGTGCACTTGCTGTCGAAGTTCGGCGCGCAGACCGTGCTCTGCGGCCCGGCGCCGATGTTGCCGCAGGACATGGGCAAACTCGCCACCGGCGTGACACTGACGAACGATATTCGCGAAGCCATCGATGGTGCCGACGTCATCATGATGCTCCGCGTGCAACTGGAACGGCAGCACGAAACACCCTTCCCCCCCGGCGACTACTTCCGCTTCTACGGACTGCGGCCGGAGCACCTGACGCTGACGCGGCCCGACACCATCGTCATGCACCCGGGCCCGATCAATCGCGGCCGGGAGATCTCAAGCGAAGTGGCCGATTCGCAGCGCTCCGTGATTCTGAATCAGGTGGAAAACGGCGTCGCCGTGCGCATGGCTGTGTTGGAAAAGGTAATGGGAGCATAACCAGAGTGAGCCGTCTTTGCATCAAGAATGGCCGGGTAATGGATCCGGCAACCGGACACGACGCGGTGGCCGATGTGGCCGTGGAAAATGGTCGAATCGTGGCGATTGGCCCCGATCTGGACGCGACCGGCTTCGAGGTCTTCGACGCCACCGGGATGATCGTCGCCCCCGGCTTCATCGACATGCACGTGCATCTGCGCGAGCCCGGATTCGAACATTCCGAAACGATTGAGACCGGCGGGCGCGCCGCCGCGGCGGGCGGGTTCACCAGCGTCTGCTGCATGCCGAACACGAATCCTGTGAACGATTCGGCCGTCGTGACGACCTACATCATCGAACGCGCGCGGCGCCTGTCGCCCGTTTCTGTGTTCCCCATCGGCGCCATCACCAAGGGCAGCCTGGGCGAAGAACTCGCCTCCATCGGAGCCATGAAACAGGCCGGCATCGTGGCCATTTCCGACGACGGCCGCCCCGTCATGAACGCGCGCGTCATGCGGCGCGCCATGGAATCGGCAAAGGCGTTCGGACTCCCCGTCATCAACCACTGCGAGGACCTGAACCTCTCCGCCGGTGGCGACATGCACGAAGGCTTTGAGAGCGTTCGCATGGGCCTGCGCGGCATCCCCGCGTGCAGCGAAGACGTGATGGTGGCGCGCGATATCCTGCTTGCCGAAGTCACCGGGGCCAAGTACCACGTGGCCCACATCTCCGCCCGGCACTCCGTGGAAATGGTTCGCTACGCCAAGGCCCGCGGCCTGAACGTGACCACCGAGGTCTGCCCGCACCACTTCACGTTGGCCGACAGCGACATCCTGCCCTTCGACAGCAACTATAAGATGAAACCCCCTTTGCGGTCCTGCTTCGACGTGGAAGCCGTCACCGAAGGCCTTGCCAGCGGAGCCATCGAAGTCATCGCCACCGACCACGCGCCGCACCCGGGATCGGAAAAGATGCAGGAGTTCGAGCGCTGCCCGTTCGGCATCACCGGCCTCGAAACCGCCATCGGCCTCTCGCTCGAACAGCTCGTCCACAAGGGCCGCGTTTCGCTGATGCGGATGATCGAGATGTTCACGGTGAATCCGGACCGCATTCTGACGCTCGGCAAGGGCCGGCTCACGGTCGGCGGCGAAGCCGATATCACCATCTTCGACACCGATCGGAAGTGGACGTTCGACCTGAACAAGTCGCAATCGAAGAGCCGCAACACGCCGTTCCACGGACGCGAATTCCGGGGCGGACAAGTGGCGTCAATCGTCGCCGGCAAGATCGTCTGGCAACTGGGTTAGCCGGCTACTTCGCCGGCACCAGATTCAGGCTGACGACTTGCCCGGTCTGAATCAGCTTCTGCCGCAACGCGGCGTAGTCCACATCCTGCACCGCCTTGTTCCCTTCCAACGCCAGCGCCGCCGCCGTGCCAGCGGCCTGGCCGAGCGAAAGAAACGTCTGCTCCAGGCGAATGGCGCCGTAGGAAACGTGCGTCGACGATGGGCAGGTAGGCGTGAGCAGATTCGTCGCTTCCTCACGCCGCGGCGTCAACGCGCGATACGAAACACCGAACGGCCCCCACTGGTTGTCGTCGAAAACGAACCCCTCGTTGTAGGCCGCGCCGTCCTTCACAATGCGCCGGACGGAGTGTGTATCGGTGGGCCAAAACGCCACCGCCACCGGATCGGCAACGGGCACCGGATTGATGCGGCGCGTGTGATATTCGGTGATGACGTAGTCGCTCACCATGCGGCGGCCGTCACGGATATACAACTGCCGCGGCCAGTTGCCGTTGTCGGCGAATTCGTCTTTCGGGAGTCCCCACTGGCTCCACTCGGCCCGCGTCGCGGCCGGGATCTCCGGGTCGTTCGCCAGCAGCCACAGCAACCCCTGCGTGAAATCCCGATGCTCCTTCAAAATCCGATCGCGCGTGGCGTGGGAACCGTTCGGCCACTCGCGGTTCATGCCGTATAGATTCGCCGAGAGATCGTGCCAACTGCCCTGATCGGTCTTGCCATTCGGAAGCCGCCCCAGCGGCGTCCACAGTTTCCCGCCCGCCTTCACGTAGCGGAAATAGATCTCGTATTGCGTCCGGTCGAAGTTCGCCGGCTTCGGAAACGGAATGCGATTCGCCGCGTCGCGCGTCAGGCATAGCCGAAAACAGAAGGCCTGAATATTCCTGTCGCCCGCGCCAGGCGTGCCCAATGGCTCGTCCTGAATCGTTGCGATCAACCCACTCTTCGGGTCACCGGGAACCTTATACGGATCCACCTTCACCGTGAACTGGGCGTGCGTCGTCTCGGCGCGGATCCCGTTCTTGGTCTCGCCATACAGCGCGTTCGCCTCGCGGCCCCACGTGGTTTCGACGCCGGCGGCCACCAGCAGATCCCCCTCCATCGTCGCGTCCATGAACAGCCGCCCCGCGAATCGCTGGCCGGATTCAGTGCGAATTGCCCGCAGGTTGCGCGTCGCGGGCGTCCACTCCACCGCCGTCGATAGTGGCTCGCGCAGCCTCTGTCCCTTGTGCACAACCACGCGCGCCTCCCGGATCCAATCGGCAAACACCTCTTCGGCCACGTGCGCCTCATACTTGTAGACCGGCTCCGCCTTGCCGTACTTCTTCCCAATGCGCAAGTAGAACTCGGCGGCCAGCCCGCCGACGGCAAGATCGTTGCGGAACCAATGGTTATTGATGTCCGCGCTCCCCAGGCCCTCCACAGTAATGCCCCCAATGTGGGTCTCCGGCGCCACGATCGCCACGCTGTGCCCCGCGCGGCTCAACTGCACAGCGGCGCTCACCGCCGCCGCCGTGCCGCCATAAATGACAACTTCAGGATCCTGCGCAACGGCCGCGATGGCCGTTGCGCACAGGGTTAGGAACAATGTCCGCATCGCTTAAAAATATAGCTTCAAAGCGAGTTGGAAGGCACGGGCAGCGGAGTTCGCCGCCAGGCCCGTAACGGTGCCGAAGTTCCCGGCATCGATGTTGCCAGCCGGATTGCCGAACGTCGGCGTGTTGGTGAAGTTAAACGCCTCCGCCCGGAACTGCAGGCGGATGCGCTCATGAATCGGGAACGACTTCATCAGCGAAAGGTCCAGATTGTTCTGTCCATCCGAACGGGTGCGCGGCAGATTGCGCGCCACGTTGCCAAAGGTGAACGGGGGCGAGTTGGCGAACGCGGCCCGGTTCAACCAGCCATCAATCGTCGGCTTCGCCAGCGACGGATCGCCCACCGCGTTCGGCCGGCCGCTGCCGAACACCGTCCCGTTCTGCGAAACGGCAATCACGTTGCCGCTCTGGAAACTGCCGATGGCGTTGAACTGCCAGCCACCCGCGAAGCCCTTGTAAATCGCATGGCCGCGCTTCCCAAAGGGCAGCTCGTAGCTGGCCGAGATGACCAGCCGCTGCGGCAGATCGTTCGCGGAAACGGACCGCTCCGCCGCCAGGTTGTCCCAGTTGCGAACGCCATTGTCTCCGCTCTCGGCGAAGTTGTTGCCGCCGTCCCCGGTGTTGTTGTCGATCAGCTTGGAGAACGTGTAGGCCAACAACAGGCTCAAGCCCTGCGAGAACCGCTTCTCCACGCGCAGCGTGGCCGCGTGGTAGTTGGAATCGGCCAACGTCGCGTACCCGCTGACACCCGCAAACTGCGGATAGGTATCGAGCAGCGTAGCGCGGGAGACTTGCCGCTGACCGCCGGCAAGGTTCCCCGGGATGATCCCGAAATACGGGTTATCCACCAGTTGCTGCAGCTGCGTGCCCAGCGCGCGATACTGCTGCGGCAGGTAATCGAAGGTGACGCGGCCCGGCAACTTCACGCCGCGATTTCCCATGTAGCCGCCTTCAATCAGCCAGTTGCCCTTCAGCTCGCGCTGCACCGTCAGGCTCCACTGCTGCGAATAGCCGCGCAGCATGTCCCGCCGGTTGCCGCTGATGCCCTGGCCCAGCAGACTCTGCGCGCCCTGGCTGCTGCCAATCGGCGCCAGCTTCCCGTTGGGGAACGGATTGGCCAACGTCTCGTTCGGCGTAAATCCGCCGTCGATCGAAGAAACCAGCGGCGTGTTGAGCGAGAACCCCGTACGGTCCAGCCCCACATAAATTCCCGTTGTCGGCAGGTACGTAATGCCGTAGCCGCCGCGAATCACGGTCTTCGGAATGGCCTGCCAGGCGAAGCCCAGCCGCGGCTGGAAGTTGGTGTACTCCGCGTCCCGATGCCCGCGCGAAAGCCCGCCAACACCAGGGAACGCCAGCCCGCCCGTCATCCGCACGCCGTTGATCGTGTACGTCGTAGACCGGTCGAAGTTACTGATTGCGCCATAGCGATCCGTAATCCCCGGCTCCACTTCCCAACGCAGGCCCAGGTTGAGCGTCAATTTCGGCGTCACCTTCCAATCGTCCTGCGCGTAGAGCGCGAAGTTCTTCACCGTCTCCGTCACCGGAGCGCCGAAGCCCACGGTGCCGCCGGCCGGCGTGCCCAGCATGTAGCTGGCGAAGCCGAAGCCCGAAGTGGCCCCTGCCGTATTCGGATTCGGACCCTGCGTAAAGCCTCGGTTGAAAGAGAACGACATGCCCGCCGCGCCCTGCGTGTTGTTCAACTGATAAACGCGATTGTCGGAGCCGAACTTGAACGTATGCGCGCCCCGGATCCACGTCAGTGTCCCGGTATAGCTGAACGCCTTGTTCGACTGCACCAACTGGTCGCCCTGGTCGGCGCCGATCGCGCTCATGTCGCTCATATCGAAGCGCGGGAAGCTCTGGACCTGCATCAACCCGTTCAGCCGCGAAGCCATGTTCAGCTTCGTCACGTCGAAGCCGAAGCTCCGCGTCACGCGATTCGGCAGATAGAAATTCAACCCGCCGCGCACATCGAACAGCAGGTTCGGCCGGATGGAATCCGAATAGCTGACGAAGCCCGAATGGCGCTGCAGCGGCAGATCGGACGTCTGAATCTCGGCGACGTTGTCGTAGAAGTTGGGAACGCCCTGCAGCGTCTTGTCCCAGGTGTACCGGCCGGCAATGCGGCGTGTGGCCGTCAGGTAATGGTCCATGCGAAGGCCATAGATTTCCTTATCGAGCGGCGACGATCCGAGGCCGAAAAAGTTATTGGCATTCGTCACGGCAACGCCCGTCGTGTTGGGCTGCGGATAGAACGCGTTCACGCCCACAGCGGCCGGGGCCAGGCGGCTTTGCGGAATGCGATTGCCCGGAAACTGGTCGCGCAAACGGTTCGCCGGGTTGGCCGGATCGGTCCGCGTCGACAGCGGATCGTACACCTGAATCTGCTGGCCCGCCGCCGTGCGCGTCTCGCTGAAGTCACCAGAACGTTGCAGCGCGGTGGGCACGGAGCGAATCGTGCTCGCCAGCGTCCGCTGCTTGAACTGCTCCCAATTGAAGAAGAAGAACGTCTTGTCTTTCTTGATCGGTCCGCCCACGGTGGCGCCCCACTGGTTGAAGACAAACGGCTGCCGCGCACGGCCGGCGCGATTGGAGTAGAAGTCATTCGCGCGCAGGCTTTTGTTCCGCAGGAACTCGTACAGGCTGCCGTGAATCTCGTTCGTACCGGCTTTGCTGATCAGGTTGATCACACCGCCACCGGTGCGGCCGAACTCGGCCGACGGATTGCGAACGATCAGGCGGAACTCCTCGGTGGCGTCCACCGAAAGCGGGGTCTGCAAGGAGCCCGACGTGAAGTTCTCACTGGCAATGCCGTCCACCATGTAGTTGTTGACGCTCGCCCCGCCGCCGCCAATGGAGGCGCGGCCGCCACCGAAGGCCGACACCGGCAGATCGCCGTAGGAACCCGTCGCGCGCACGCCCGGCACCAGCAGCGCAAACTGCAACGGGTTGCGCCCCACAGTCGGCATGTCCATGATCTTCTGATTCGGCACCACAGTCGAAATGGTCGCGCCCTCGGTTTCCAGCAACGGCGCCGCGCCAGTGACCTCAATCTTCTCGCTCACCTGCCCCACTTCGAGCCCGAAATCCATACGCAGCGTCTGGCCTTCATCCAGGCTCAACCCGGACCGGACCGACTCCTTAAACCCCGCCTGCTGCACAGCAACGCTGTATGTTCCACGGATCAGCAACGGCGCGGCGTAGTAGCCATCGCTATTGGACTGGATCTCGCGCCGGACGCCGGTCTCCGTATTGGTCACGGTGACCTTGGCGCCGGAGACGATGCCGCCGGAAGAATCGGCGACGCGGCCGGTAATCTGCGCCGTTTGCGCGAATAGCGCAAGCGGCACAAGCAAAAATGTAAGTAGCTGCTTCATGGCATTTTCCTTGGTTTAGAATTCAGGGGGACCACCGGTGCCGCCCTTGGGATCGCTCCACTTTTCGGGCTGACCGGGGATAAAATCGATGACCTGCCGCTGACGGCGCAGGGTTTGCTGCAGTTGGCCGCGATGGATGTTTTGCACGGCGCGATTGCCGCGCGCCGCCATCGAGGCCGCGACGCCGGCGGCATGGCCGCCGATCATCCAAACACTCTCCAACCGGTAGGTACAGAAAGCGACGTGCGAAAAACCCGCCGCACCGGGGACAAGAAGATTGGTGCATTCGGCGGCCTTCGGAATCAAGGCGCCGTACGGAATCTGATACGCCCAACCGAGCCGCCAGATGCGGCCTTCGTTGACAAACTCAGTGGACGAAAGCGCCACGCGCTGAACGTGGTGCGAATCGATGAAATGGGAGCTGATGCCGATGGCGTCGGCCTTGTGGCGATCGGTAGTGACGTCCTTCTGCGCCACAACAAACTCCCCGCGCATCCGCCTGGCCTCGCGCACATACAACGCGTACGGCAAGTTTCCGTTATCAGCAAACTCGTCCTTGTGCAGTCCCCAGCCGCGCATCTCCTCCCGCACGGCCGATGGAACGGAGGCGTCATTCGCCAGGAAATGCAGCAGGCCCAGCGTGTAGTCCCAGTGGTCGGCGATGATGCGCTCGCGCTCGGCGTAGCTCGCCGTGGGATAGTCGAACTGGCCGCCAAAATGGCCGGTGGAAATGATCGCGGCCTGCTTGTTGTTCACCTCGAACTTTCCGTTTCGCCGCGCGTAGAGATCCAGAAAATCGGTCAGCCGCAGCGGCTTGCCGGCATTCTCTCCCAGCCAGTTCGCCAGCAGCGTGTACCGTTCCCGCTGGTACCGTTTCGGGGCTGGAATGGGAACGCGGAGCCCCGGGTCTTTGGCGAACGTCAACCGGAAGTTGTAGTTCATCCCGGACCGGTGCGCGTCGCCTTCCTTCAAGTCCCGGGCCCAGGCCGAAATCCCTGGCAGCAACCGGCCATCAGCATCCACCGTCCGCGCCGCGCGCGGTTGCTTGTCGAAGCGAACCCCGGCCGCCTCCTCCCCGAACTCCGCCCGGCTCTCCCGCCCCACCACCGAACGAACGCCGGCCCGCGCCATCAGGTCTCCCTCGTACGATGCATCAACGAAGACCCGCCCCATCACCCGAGACCCATTCGCCAGACCGATCCCGCGAATGCGACCGCCCACGACATCGACGCTCTCCACCCGCTGGCCGAATCGGACCGTTACCCCAGCCTCGCGCAGCATCTCCAAATAGACCCGCTCGGCGACCGACGATTCAAAATAGAACTCCGGCTTCCCGGTGCCGTAGTGCCGCCCCAGCCGCTCATAGAACTCAAGCGCGATGCCGCCGATGGTCCAGTGCAGCATGTGCTCGCTTTCGGCCGTGTTGATCCCGCTGGTCGACAGGCCGCCCACGTGCCGCGACGGCTCCAACAACACCACCCGGCTGCCCGAACGCGCCGCCGCGATGGCCGCCGCGATGCCGCACGGCACGCCACCATAGACAACAACATCCGGAGGCGGCGGCGTGGCCGCCAGAAGCAGGAGTCCGCGACGGGAGACGGAAGACATTCGCACAGGATGGGCGTTCGGCGGAGGGGTCGGCAAGTTATTTCTTGTTAGGGGGGAGTTGTTAAATAAGTGACTTGTTTTGAGCAAGGTGGCGCATGTTACGGAATTGTTGTAACGTTGTTTCGAATGGCTGTGGCGTCGGAATGCGGGGATAAACAACGGGCTCTGGAGTCGGTGCTGGCGAGCCCCGCGCTGGGCCGCTCCGAACAACTGCGCCAACTGCTGCGCTTCCTCGTCACCGAGGAAATCGAAGGCCGCGGGGGAGAGCTGAACGAATACGCCATTGGCGTCAAGGCGCTCGGGCGCCCCGCCGAGTTTGCGCCCGAACTGGACTCCACCGTCCGCACTCGCACGCACGAACTGCGCAAGCGGATCGAGGAACATTACCGCACCACGGCCAGCGCCGGCACGCGCATTGAAATTCCCAAAGGCACCTACCGGCCGCGCTTCGTGCAGGAGATGGAAGAGGCAGCGGAGAGTCCCGCGGGGCCGGCACCGGCCGAACCCGCTCGAACGCCGTCCCGCTTCTGGCAGGGCGCCGCCGCGGGCGCCGCGGCCATCCTCGCTGTCGCGCTCGCCGTGCAGTTCCTGTGGCCGGCCCCGGAAGGCGAACGAGCCGCGCAGCGCGTCTGGGGGCCACTGCTCGAAAAGGGGTCCAGCGTTACACTGCTGCTCGCCACCGCCCCGCAACTGTGGATCCGTGATTTTGGTTCCGACCCCCTGCCCGTTGGCGATCCGCCGTTCACATTGCCGGCGCCGGAAGACCCGCGCCTCAGTGAGTGGTACAAACAGAACCTTCGGTTTACGCCCCGCCAACCAGTTCTCCATCCCAACCACCACGGCGTGCTGGGCGGCGAAGCCAGTGCGGCGGTCACCCTTGCCGGCTTCCTGGCGGCACGCGGCGTGCGCGTGGAACAGTGGCACGCCGAACACCCGGGCGCCGCTGAAATCAAGGATCGCAATGCGGTCGTGTTGGGTCGCGCCGAATACAACCGCGTGGCGCATTCCCTGCAGCCGCCGCAGGGCTTTTCCGTCCGCTACGTTCCCGAGCGCCGGGAGATGGGCATCGTCTCCGCCGACGGCAAGCAGGCCTACTTCCGCGAAAAGTCCGGCACCATCAACTACGGACTGATCACCGTTCTGACCAATCGCACGAACGCCGGCCCCCGGCGCACCATACTCTTCGCCGGACTCAATTCCGACGGCAGCCAGGGCGCGATGGAATACCTCACCACGCTCGCCGATCTGACCGAACTCGTCCGCGAGTTCAAGGGCGAGGTACCGGCGTCGTTCCAGGTGGTTGTGCGGACCCGGTCGGCGGATACGCGGGCTTTGCGCGGGGAGCGGGCGGCGGTGCTGGTTTTGGAGTAGGGATGGCCCAGGCCGGCCGCCGCGCGCGGTCGGAGTCGATGACCACCAGATACCGGCCTGCGCCTGCCACCGGGCGCCAACTGCTGCCGAGGACGAAGGGCCGTCGCCCCTCTTCCACAGCGCGCACGTAATCGGCGTCCAGCACGCCGTAGTTGTCCAGGAATTTATTGAGCGAACCGGAGATTCGAATGCACCCCTTCGATTGCGGCGTGCCCAGTTTCGGTTCCAGGAAATCCGGATCGGTGGCATGCATCTGGAAACGGATCTCGATCTCCGCGCGGTCGCCCCAGCCTTTGTTCTGACGCACCCAACCGAAGTCGTACACGCGCATGCCCTTAACGCCGTACCCGCAGATGCCGTACTGATTGCGCGTGCCTTCGGCCCGGTAGTCCGGGTTGTCCACGGAATGGTCGAACACGCCCAGCGGGGTTTCAAAATAATCGAACCGGCCCGGGTGCCCGGTGGAGACGGGCGAAGCGCCGATCCAATGCATGACGCCATCCGCGCCGCGCCAATACAGCAGGAACGCCTGCACGTTTGGTGAGCGATCCACCAACGCGATGAACTGCGGCCCGGCGCCGGCAAACAACCGCGCCAACTCCGCGCCGTAGAACTGTTGTTCTTCGACGGGGAGTTGGAGTTGGCGATCAATTTCGGTGGCATAGCGGTAAGTGAGTTCGCGGCCGTCCTGCGGAAAAACGGCGATCGACAGCAACGCGATGGCACACCAATAGCTACGCATCCACGGATTCCGTGGCACGTTGGGGGCCAATGCGCGGGCTGGGTTAGCGGGTTACGACCAGAGGTCGGAAACCTCGCGGAAGTTGACTACTTTAGTGCCGGCCGCGGGATCGACGTATAGGAAATCCCGGCCGGATGGCGTATTGGTAATTCGCTTGGACCAATCGATGCCAAGCACGGAATAGATAGTGGCGCAGACATCTTCGGGATAGACCGGGCGCCGGCCGGACCATCCGAACTCGGTGATTTTGGCGCACTGCTCGTCGGTAGCGCCCAGCACGCGGCCGCCCTTCACGCCGGCGCCAGAGAACAGCGCGAACATGGTGTCGGCGTAGTGTTCCCGCCCAGCCACCGGGGTGAGATCACCCGGTGTGCGGCCGAATTCACCCATACAGACCACGAGCGTCTTTTCCAACAACCCCATCCGCTTCAGGTCCGCCAGCAGCGCCGAGTAGGCGGCGTCGAGCGTCGCGCAGGTCTTGTACAACCCGCCCACGCCCTTCACGCCGTAGATATTGCCGTGGTGATCCCAGCCCGGCTGCGTGACCATCAGGAACTTCGCACCGGCTTTGGCCGCCACCATGTTGCGCGCGATCAGGCAGGCATCGCCGAAGGCGGTGGAGCCATAGGCCTTGCGTTCTTCGTCGGTGACCTTCAGCACGCCGCTCATCTTCGGGTGGTTCATCATCTTGAACACCTGCTTCGAAAAGCTATCGAAGCGGCGCATGCCCACCGGCGAACTGTCATCGAGCGTATGGCGGCTGGAGTCCATCTGCTGCAGCGCTTCCCAGCGGCGGATCAACCGCGCGCGGTCTTTTTCGTCCACGAAGAAGGGCAGGTTCCGGCTCGCCAGGTCCAGCGTCAACGGCGCGCAATCGGCCGGCAAACAGCCTTCGCCCTGCAGCGGCCCGTACATCGTCGACGCCTCGTAGTTCATCGAGACGAACGGCGGCAGGAAGTCATCCGCCTTCCGCTGCGAATTGAACTCATGCGCCACCACCGAGCCAATTGCGGGCGATTCCTTGATGCGCGCCGCGCTCACCGCGTGGCCGGTTTGCAGATAATATTGTCCGCGCGAGTGAACCGTTTCCCAGGCCTGGCCGGAACGCACCACGGCAATCTCGCCGAGTTGTTCGGTAAGCTTCGGCATCAGCCCATACGGGAACTGGTAGCCGTATTTGGTCGACCGGACATCGCGATTCTCCGGCGCCCATTTGCCGAACTTCACGTCGAACATATCCATCGGCGACGGGCCGCCCTGGAGGTTCAGAAAGATGACCGCTTCGGCCGAGCCGCGGACCTTTGTCCGGCTCTGCGCGTGAACGTTATGGGGCTGGAACGCATCGGCCATTTCGTAGCCCGCGATGGAGAGCGCGCCCAGGTGCAGGAGATCGCGGCGGCGGAGTGGAGGAAGTGTGGCCATGGCGTTAGTAGAAGAGGAAATCCAAACGGTTGACGAGCGTCCAGAGCAGATCCTCGGCGCCCTGGTCGCGGTGCTTCTGGATCATATCAACACCCTGCGCCGCTTCGGCTTTGGAGGGGAAGCGGGAGAGCGCGGCAAGGTAGAGCTCTTCGACCACCTTCTCGTTCGGGAGTGGCGGATCGGAGCGCAGAAGCGACTCCAGCCGGCTGTCCTTTTGGATCACCAGCCGCTCGCGGATCAGCTTATCGTTCAGCAGAATGGCCGCTTGGACCATGGTGGGCTTGCGGTCGGCTTCAATGGCATAACGATCGCACTGGCCGAAGGCCTGCAGCGCGCGGTACATGGCCGGGTCGGACTTGTCGATATCCTGCGGTGAGCGGGTCTGCAGAATGCTGGGCGTCTTCTTGTCGGAGAAGGTGATCTTGTAGCTGGGCTTCAACCCGGCGGTTTGCGTGACGGCGTCGAAGAGCATCTCGGCGGGCAGGCGGCGCGTCACGCGGCGAGTGAAGTAGGTGTCGTAGTTCGGGCTCCAGCCCTTGGGGGCGGCGATGGCGCGTTGGTAGGCGCGGGAGGTGACAATGAGTTTCATCAGCCGGCGCAGGTCGTGGCCGTTCGTACGGAAGTCGGCGGCGAGCTCTTCGAGCAGTTCCGGATGTGAGGGTTGAATGGTCCAGGGCGCGGGCGGCGGGTTCTTGGGATCCTGGCGGGCCAGATCGAACTCAAACGGGCCATCCACAATTCCCTGCCCCATGATCTCCGCCCAGAAAAGATTTACCGTGGCGCGGGCGAACTGGGGATGCGTGGTCACCATGCGCGCGTAGGCGTCGCGGGGCTTCTCGCCGGCGGGGACCTTCTCGCCGGTCAGCAGGAACGTCGGCGTCACGTCGGCCTTCGGGTTCCGCGGCGGACGGAGACCGGAGCGGGTGGTGAGGTCGTACCCCTTCCGCGTGTCCTTCACGGTGAACTGAGGGCTGCGGCCGAACACCGGGGAGATGTACGTCTTGCCGAAGAAGCTGGCCTGGCGCCACATCTCGGCGCGCTTCCGCTGGCTCAGCCAGAGGTTCACCTTTTCCAGGTGATTCGCGCCGTCGTGGCAGGAGACGCACTCCAGGCTGACGCCCAGGAACAGGCGCGTCGTATTGATAGCGATCTCGTCGGCGGTGTCCTCGTGGTTCATCTGGTAGCCATCGCCTTCGAAGATATGGCTGCGGGCGATGAAGTTGGCCGGGCCGTCGGACCAGGTGGAGACGGCGGAGGCGGTGATGAGGTTCTCGACGAAGTCGTTGTAGGGAAGATTCAGCGTTAGGGTTTTGTAGATGTGGTCGTAAAAAGTGTTGATGCCCTCTTCGAGGAGTTCGCCATTGCGGAAGAGGTCGTTGAAGAAGTAGGTCCAGCGGTCGAGGAAGGGATGATCCTTCACCGAACGCATGCCGGGGACCGGGATGGCGGGGAGGAGGCTGTCGATATACTTCGCTCGTTTGTCGGGACTGGCATCGGCCAGGAACTTGCGCGTGGTCGCCACGTCGGGCAGACGGCCTTGCAGATCGAGCGTGACGCGCCGGATAAACTCGGCATCGGTGGCGATTGCGGCCAGCGGGACACTGTTCGCCTTCGCCTTCTGTTCAATGTGGCGATCGATCAGATTTTCGTCCGCGGCCAACAGGGGCAAGGAGGCACAGAAAATGAGCAGGGCGCGTCTCAGCACGTTACGATTCGACCACATTTCGCACCCCGTTGTAAGTTTCTTGGAGTCTATAACAGGTTGTAGCGAACTCGTAACGTATTCAAATCAACAATTTATGGGAGGCTCCGACGAATTGCCACGGGCCGTGCGTCCAGGATTTTGTCTCCGTTGCGTTCGTAACGAATGATGGCTTCAAAGTACGTCCCGGTGTTCTGTTGTTCCAAAGACTGCCGAAGTTGCTCCAACTCGCCGGGGATCGTGAGTACGGACGCGAGCGCTGGATTGAAGGACGATGCCACCAGGAGGATGTGGGTGCCGGGGGCTTTGCCGGGTAGGAGAGCGAGCAGTCCGTGGCCGGTGGAGCGGGAGGGGGAGTGGACGGTGACCGGGTATTCGGTGCCGGGGTTGCGGCGGTCGAGCAGGGCCCGGTTGGTGCCGGATTCGCTGAGGTGAAATCCGAAACTGAGACGGCTCATAATATCCGGGACCTGCGCGCTGGTGCCGGGGCCGAGGAAGAGAATGGCGTCTTGTGACGAGAGAATGTCGAGTCCGGCGGAGGGGGTATCGAGAACGACGGCGGGGGTTCCGCGGTCCTCCAGATAGCGCGCTACCATCGACGCGGCGAGGGTATCGGAGGCGATTGTGTACAAACGGTTCTCTTCGAGGGGCCCATATTGCTTCCGCAATGCGTCCAAATACGTCGATTTTGCGACATCTTCGGGGCGATTTACGCGGAAATCGCGCGCCAAAAAGGGCTGTTCTCGGGACCGGAAGAACATGGGAGCGGGGACGATGAGGGTCTGCGGCCTTCCTTTTTGCAAGAAGGAGAGCCAGAAGGGATCGAGAGCGGGTGTCTCCGGGCGGGCGCGCCAGCGGAGGCGGAGATCATCGACGGCGAGCAACCCGGCGGCGGCCGAAGCGATGGCGGCGGACATCTTCCACGGGAATTCGCGGCGGGAGGGCGGGAGCGGGGCGGGGGCGAGTTGCCGGACTTCCAATCGATATTCGCCGGGCGGAACGGTGAAGCGCAGATCGGCTGGATTGGCTTCATAGTGATCTTTCAGCCTGGCGCGCAGGCGGGACATATGGACGCGGACCGCCGAATCGGTCTTGGGGTCGAAATCCTCCTTGCGGCCGAGGACTTCGATACCGATGGCATATTCGGACGGCGGCGAGTCCCGGCGCTCCCAAAGAAAAAGCAGCAGGTCCCGCAGGGCAGGGGCCTTCCGGAAGGAGGCGCTGTTGGCGAGCGCTTCGAGGGCAGCCTGTTGGACGGGTGGAGTCACGGTGGGGGCCGGCGTAGCCATGCGACTATCCATGGTAGCGAATTCCATACCGCGCCCACAGCTGCAACTCACTTGCATTTTTAACTTGACGGCAAAGAGACGGAAAGCTAGGCTGGAAATATGCAAGCCCCCCGCGTTCTCTCTCTGGCAGTTGCGCTGATATATGTTGTTTTATTGGGTCAATCGACGGATCTTCCACTGACAGGGAAGGTCCTCGACGCGTCGGGCAGCCCGGTGGCTGGGGCGCGGATCGTTGCGATGCCATCGAAGTCTACAGTGTATTCAGATGCAACTGGAACGTTCCCACTTCGGGGTGAATGGCGATTTTCGGTGATTAAAGAGGGCTTTTCCGTCGTCGAAGTGCAACTGGACCCGGAGGGCTCGCGGGAGATCGTACTGGCGGTGGCGCCGCTGATCGGCGCCGTGACGGTGACGGAGAACGCCGGTTACCTGGTGGAGGCCACGTCGACAGCAACAAAGACGGCGACGCCGCTGCGGGATGTTCCGCAATCGATCGCGGTGGTGACGCAGTCGCAGATTCGCGATCAACTCATGATGAGCGTGGCCGATGTCGTGCGTTATGTGCCGGGAATCTCGGCTCACCAGGGGGAAAACAACCGGGATCAGGTCATCATTCGCGGGAACAACTCCTCGGCTGACTTTTTTGTCAATGGCGTTCGCGACGACGCGCAGTACTTCCGGGATCTGTACAACCTGGAACGTGTGGAGGCATTGAAGGGGCCGAACGCGATGATCTTCGGGCGGGGCGGCGGCGGTGGCGTGATCAACCGCGTGACCAAAGAGGCCGGTTTCGTTCCTCTCCGGGAGATCTCGCTGCAAGGCGGATCGTTCGGGAACAAGCGGATTTCGGGGGACGTCGAGCAGGCCTTTGGGGACAAACTGGCGTTCCGCGTGAATGCCATGTATGAGAACTCCAATGGCTTCCGGCGGCATGCGAATCTGGAACGCTCCGGAGTCAGTCCGACGATGACGTGGCTGGTCAGTCAGCGGACTCGCCTGGTGGTGGCGTACGAGCATTTTCGTGACGGCCGCGTGGCGGACCGTGGCATCACCTCGATGAACGGACGTCCGGCGGCGGTGGATTTCCGCACGTTTTTCGGCAATCCCAACGATGCTCCGGTGCGGGCGACGGTGAACCTGGGTTCGGCGATGGTGGAGCACCAGGCGGGCCGGTGGAATATCCGGAATCGCACCCAATTCGGCGGATATGATCGTTACTACCGGAACTACGTCCCGGGAGCGGTGAGTGCGAATGGATTGCAGGTAGCGATTTCTTCCTACGACAACGCGACCGGCCGGCTGAACATGTTCAATCAAACCGACGTGACCTATGCCGCGGCGCGGCATACAGTGTTGTTCGGCGCAGAGGCCGGACGACAGTCCACCGGGAATCTTCGCAACACGGGCTACTTCGGTGGGACGTCCACCTCCGTCCTTGCGCCGCTAGCGGCACCGGTGATCAGCACGGCCGCCACCTTCCGGCAAAGCGCGACCGACGCGAACAACCATATCAACACCCGCGTGGCGGCCCTCTACGCACAAGACCAATGGGCGATCAGCCGGTATCTCCGGCTGGTGGGCGGCGTGCGCGTGGACCGCTTCGACCTGCGATTTCAGAACCGGCGGGTGCCGGAGCGGTTGCAGCGCGTGGACACTCTGATTTCGCCGCGGTTGGGGGTGGTGGTGAAGCCGGTGGATGCCGTATCGATCTACGCCAATTACAGTGTTTCCTACCTGCCGAGCGCGGGCGATCAGTTTGCGTCGTTGACGACCGTGACGCAGCAGGTGAAGCCGGAGAAGTTCGAAAACTACGAGGCTGGCGTGAAGTGGGATGTGAGAAGGTCCTTGTCGTTGACAACGGCCGTGTACCGCCTGGACCGCACCAATACGCGATCGACCGACCCGAACGATCCGACGCGCATTGTGCAGACTGGCAGCCAACGAACCAATGGCGTGGAGTTCGGCTGGAATGGAAGCGTGACGAAGGCGTGGCAGGTGTCGGGCGGCGTGGGCGTGCAGGACGCCTTTGTGACCAGCGCGACGATAGCCGCCCGGGCCGGGGCGCAGGTGGCGCAGGTGCCGCGGGCCACGTTTTCGCTGTGGAACAACTACCGGGTACTGCCGCGATTGGGAGCGGGGCTGGGCGTGTTGAACCGCTCCGATATGTTCGCCGCGATCGACAATACAGTGTTGCTGCCGAGCTATACGCGGGTGGATGCGGCTATTTTTTATTCGCTCACGGAGAAGATCCGGCTGCAGGCGAATGTTGAGAATTTGACCGATCGGCGGTACTTTGCGAACGCCGATAACAACACCAACATTTCCCCCGGTTCGCCGCGCGCGCTGCGGATTGGAATGACAGCCCGGTTCTAAGTATTGGATCCGATACGCCGCGGTAGGGTGGCGAATGGGTGTGAGGCGGGGCGACGGCGTTATTGATGGATTGCGCGATCGCGTTGCCTCGGGCGGATGGCGTGATTCCAGGCTGCGGCGTACGGCGGCTTCGGCGCCGCGGCCCAGGCTTCCTTGCGGTTTACAAGACTCCGTGATGCGGCGACTGGGAGCGGGGTGGGGCGTTAGCGCGGTGACTGAAGTTCTTCAGGGTCGGCTTCCGTATTCAGTCTGGCCGCACAGCCGGGTTCTAGCGATACGATGAGGGACGTATGTCCCTTCGCATCACAGAAGTTCGTATCCACCGGCTGGACGCCCCACTGCGGGAACGGTTCGGATGGTCCCTGGGTTGGACCGACCGGCGAATCGCCACGCTGGTGGAGGTTCGCACCGATGCGGGACTGACGGGTTGGGGCGACGGCTACTTCGGCGGCGATACGCTGCGGGCGCATCCGGAACTGGTCATTGGAAAGTCGCCGTTCGAAGCGGAGGCCATTTATGATTCGCTACGGCCGTTCGTGTGGAAACAGGCCCGGCATGGCGCGGCCGTCTGCGGGGGAATGGACACGGCGTTGTGGGACCTGCAGGGGAAGGCGCTAGGGCTACCGGTTTCGCGACTTTTCGGGAAGGTTTGGCGGGACCGGGTGGAACCCTACTGCACGGCGCTTTATCGGAAGGACTGGCCGGATTTGGCGCGGGGGTTGGCCGAGGAAGCCATCGAATGGAAACGCCAGGGCTACCGGACGATGAAGATGAAAGTGGGCTACGGCGCGGCCATCGACGTTCGGAATGTGGCCGCGGTTCGGGAGGCGATTGGGCCGGACATTGGGCTGGCCGTGGACGCGAACTGCGCCTACGACGCCGCGACCGCGGTGGCGCTGGGCAGGCGGTTGGAGGAGTTCGATTTGCTGTGGTGGGAGGAGCCGGTACTGGCCGATAACCTCGCTGGCTACCGGCGGCTGCGAGAGAGTCTGCGCATCCCGCTGGCGGGTGGAGAAACGTTCGATGCGGACCGGTTGGCACAGGATTATGTGGAGCCGCGGCTGGTGGACATTCTGCAGCCGGAGGTGGAGATCATCGGCCTGACGGGGGCGCGGCGATTGATGCATTCCTGCTGGCTGAAGGACATCCAGGTGATCCCGCATAACTGGGGGACGGCCGTCCGCACCGCCGCTATTCTGCAGTGGATGGCGACCTGCGCACCGATTACCGAAGCGCTGGCCGCGCCGCCGCCGATGTTTGAATTTGACCAGACGGAGAGCCCGTTTCGGGATGCGGTGATCGCGGAAAAGATCGTATTGGGAGCCGATGGCAAAGTGGCCGTTCCGGCGGGACCGGGACTGGGGGTGACGGTAATTCCGGAGGCGGTGGCGGAGCACCGGGTGGAACTGATCACGATTTAGTTTTACCCGGGTGTTATTGACGACTTCTTTTTATCCGGGTAATATTCACGTATGGATGAAATGAAGGCGTTCACGGCGTTCCACGGCAACCGGCGGATTGCGGGCGGTTTGGAAGGGGCGCGGAAGTGGGTGGAGGCCAGGGGGGAGGCGGGCTTGCTTTGCTTTGAAGACCAGACGGGACGGCAGGTGGATTTCAACTGGCGGGAGCCGTTGCCGCCACCGGCGGGGCCGGGGCGTCCGAAGTTGGGCGTGGTGTCGCGGGAAATCTCGTTGTTGCCACGGCACTGGGAGTGGCTGGAGGCGCAGCCAAACGGGGCATCGGCGGCGATCCGGCGGTTGGTGGATCAGGCGCGGGCGATGCCGGGAGAGAAGGAGCGACGGGGGCGGGAGGCGGCGGGACGGTTTCTGACGGCGATGGCGGGGAATCTGGCTGGGTATGAGGAGACGACGCGGGCCTTGTATGCCGGCGATTTGGAGAACTTTGTGGCGCTGATGGCCGGCTGGCCAAAGGGCATCCGGGAGTATGCCGCGCGGCTGGCGGGCTGCTGACGAATTCGGTTCACTCGGGCGGTTTGATGGACGCGTCGATGGCGGCAGCGTCTTCGGGGGCGAGCCCGAGTTGCTTCGCCAGGGCTTGCAGGGCCGCGCGCTCTTCCGGGGAGAGCTTGCCATCGGCGGCGAAGGCGGCGACGGATTCGCGGTAGATGGTGAGTTTGGGTTGGAGTGCGGTCCAGGCCTTCGCCTCCTGGTGGATGACACGCCGGGACTGGAGGGCGGTGAGCGAGTAGGCGGCCGGACCGATGGATTCGAGTTGGCGTTTGGCGTCGTCGGTAATCGCGGTGGGAAGGGCTTTGAGACGGAGACGGATGAATGTCCGGAACACCTTTTCCTGGTCGGAATCGGGACGGGGGTCATTCAATACCTGATCGAGGGCCTCCTGCAAGGCGGGATCGGCGGCGGGTGGGGCGGCGGGTGTGGGGGCGGGAGCGGGGTCCGGAGTGGGCACGGCGGGCATCAGCTTGTTGGCGACAACGACCTCCGGAGCGGGCACGGGCGTGGGAGCAGGAATGGGAGCGGGAGCGGGGTCGGCCGGGACCGGTTGGACTGGGACCGGTTGGGTAACGACGGGCGGCGCCTGCGGCTGGGCGATGACCGGCATGGCGGGGGCTGAACCGGGCGGCCAGGCGGAGGGATTGGCCTTGGCGGTGAGGGCGCGTTGGCGGACGGCTTCGAGATCGGCGATGCGGCTCAGGCGGAGGCGGGCCTTGCGGACTCGTTCGGAAGCCCGGGTGAAGTACTTTTCCTTGGGATCGGCGGCGGCGGCATCGGCGTATTGTTTCGTCGCCCGATCCAGGTAGGGGGCAATCTGGTCGACCGCGCCTTGCTTCAGGAGTCGGTCGTAGGCCTCTGTTTCGTATACGGCACCGAGGTTGTAGATTTTGTCGGCCTCGTTTTCGGGCTTCTTGATGGCGGCGGATTGCCAGGCCTTGACGGCGGATTCGAAGTCGCCGTCCTTGGCCAGTTTGTTGCCGGGACGGAGTTCATCGTCTACGGCGAGCGGAATTTCAACCACCTCGGCAACCGGGGCGTAGCGGGGGACGAACTGCTTGACGAGGTCGGCGATGAGCTTTGCCTTCACCTGATCGAGCGTGGGGATCTGGGTACGATCAACACGGTCCTGGCCGTTGACGCTGATAACCTGGGTTGCGCTGACGGCGGACTGGGGGGCGAAGGCGTCGAGCAGGACTCCGGAGGAATCGACAACCTCCACGCGAACAGCCAGTTGGCCTTTGGCGACCCATTGCTCGACGTTGATGAGCTGATCAATCATGAGCGGCTGGCCGGTCTGATCGCGCTGCATGGTGCCATCCGGGTTCGGGGCAGCGGGCGCGCGGGTCTTCTGGGTTAGCGTGTCGATCCGTGATTCGGCGGGCGTGTAGTGCGTGATGGCGACACGGAGGAACGCGTCGCCATTTGACTGGACCAGCGTGAAGCTTTCGCGAAAGACCTGATCGAGCGCCGCTTGCAATTGGGTCATGGGCACGGTGGTATCAACGGGGCCGGTGGCACCGGGAACAGGCATGCCCATTCCGGGTTGGCCGGCCGTTGCCGTCGCGTCCTTGACATCAATCGCGAGCGAGGCGCGACCGATACGGATGGCGGGGAGATTGGGCAGCTTGGCGTTGATGGACTCCCCTCGGCCGAGCCCGTGACGAAACTGGCCGGCGAAGGTCGGGACGGCGAGAAGAACAGACAGAATCGCGGAAACGCCGAAGCGGAAGAAAGACACGGAAGGACTCCTATGACTTGGCTTGCGGAGGCGGGCAGCGCGCAGGGTCATTAAGCTTGCTTCATCCGCCTTGTGAAATCTGAAACTTCTCGTTGCGTGGGGCTTGGGTTATGTGAAAGCATGTCTGGCGGATACCACGTATGCTTCGCCACTTCTTTCTACTTGTCAGCGTTTTGAGCGCCGGGATGTTGCTGGGCCAACAGGGTTCGGGAACTATTTCGGGGATTGTCACCGATCCGCAGAACGCCGCCGTCGCTGGTGCCGACGTTCGGGTGCGGAACACGGGGACCAATTCGGTGTTCCGGACCAAGGCGAATGAGCAGGGCTACTTCACGGCGCCGGGTATGTCTGTGGGGGAGTACGAAGTTGTGACGGAGCGGCCGGGGTTTAAGCGTTCGGTTCGCAGCGGGATTACGTTGCAGGTGAACCAGACGGCGCAGGTGGATGTGCGATTGGAGATCGGCCAGGTGGCCGATACGGTGGAGGTGGTGGGAGAGGCGCCGGTGGTGAATACGAGCAACGCGACGGTGGGCGAGGTGATTGAGAACCGGCGCGTGCGCGACCTGCCGTTGAACGGGCGCGGGGCGCTGGCGCTGACGCTGTTGACGAGCGGCGTGATTTCGAACGCGGGGCCGACGAACTCCGGGTTCGGGGATCGGGGCATTCAGATTTCCTCTGTCTCCATTAACGGCAGCCCGAATTCGATGAACGCGCAGATGCTGGACGGTTCGAACAACATCTTGAGCTATGTGGGCGAGGTGGGCGTACCGCCGGCGGTGGACGCAGTGGAAGAGTTCAAGGTGCAGAGCGGCACGATGTCGGCTGAGTTTGGATTTACGGCGGGCGGGACGATTAACCTGGTGACGAAGTCGGGGACGAATCGGATTAAGGGCTCACTGTACGAGTTTCTGCGGAACGATAAATTCGACGCGCGGAACACGTTTGCGCCGAACAAACTGCCGTTCCGCTACAACCAGTACGGCGGCACGATTGGCGGACCGATCCGGAAGGACAAGACGTTTGGGTTTTTCAATTTTGAGGACTACAAGTCGCGGCGGAGTTCACCGCGCATTGCGAGCGTACCGTTGGCAAACTGGCGGGAGGGCGACTTCAGCAACCTGTACACGGTGGCGGGGGCGGTAATCCCGGTTTATGACCCGGCGACGACGCGGAACAACCCGAATGGCACCGGCCAAGTGCGGGATATCTTTCCGGGGAACGTGGTGCCGAAGAGCCGGTTTGACCCAATTGCACCCAAGATTGTCGCCTTCTGGCCATCGCCAAACAGAGCGCCGCAGAACGCGTTCACGCAGGCGCAGAATTTCCAGGACGCGGGCCGGAGCACGATTGATTGGCGGCAATGGAATTTCAAGGTCGACCACCGGTTCAGCGAGCGGAACTCGATGTTTGTCCGGTACACGTCGGCGCAACATAAGCCGGGATCCGATTCCTACTTCCTGGACCCGACAGTGGGGGAGAACCGGTACGACGACCAAGTGAACCGGAATGGCGTAGTGAGCGACACGCACACGTTTTCGCCGACGCTGATCAACGATCTGCGGGTGGGCATTATGCGGCAGTCGTTTATCTTTGTGGCGGCGAATTTCGGGCAGGAGTGGCCGAAGAAATTGGGATTGCCACCGATCGTCCCGCAGGATCAGATGCCGCAACTCAACTTCGGGTACGGCAGCATCGGCGGGGGAGCGGCGGGCAACCGGGCGTCGTTGAACTGGGACATTCAGGACATGGTGACGAAGGTGGCGCGGAACCACACGTTGAAGATCGGGTACAACCACCGCATTTTGCAGGGCGGCAATCTGCAGGGGGCGGCGATGTCCGGGAGTTTCCAGTTTGCCGGATTGACGACGAATCCGCAGGTGCCGGCGGCTACGGGATCGAACATGGCGCAGTTCCTGTTGGGCGAGGTTTCGAGCGCTTCGATTGACCGGATTCTGGGCAATACGTGGGCAGGCTATTCGGCGAGCGCGTTCGTGCAGGACGACTGGAAACTGGGCCGGCGGCTGACATTCAACATGGGCTTCCGCTACGACTTCCAGCAGAAGCCGTACGAGCGCAACAACGGACAGATTAATTTCGACATGAACGCGACGGACCCGGTGAGCGGGTTTCGCGGGAAGACAGTTTACGCGGGCGTGGACGGGCAACCGCGCACGTTCCTGAAGGAAGACTACAACGATTTTGCGCCTCGGTTCGGCTTCGCCTGGGATGCGTTTGGCAGCGGCCAGACGGTGATCCGCGGCGGGTACGGAATTTTCTATCCGCCGATCTTCTGGCGGAACTTTTTGGGCAACACGCAGTTGTTCACGACGACGTCCACCGCCTACGCGGCACTGGGACCGGGGCAGCGGGCGTTCCGTTTCGCGCAGGGATTCCCGACGGCGCCGTTGGAATCGCCGGGGTCGAAACTGGGGCCGAGCGCGCTTTTGGGACAGGGCGTGAGCGTGACCGAGGACGACCCGACGACGCCCATGACGCAGCAATGGAACTTCTCCGTGCAGCAGCAGTGGAAGGGCTGGCTGATCGATGCGACCTATGCCGCCAACAAGGGCAACCACTTCAACGCTTCGGGCTATAGCGTGAATGCGCTGGCGCCGGCGGAGCGGTTGCGACTGGGCCGCACGCTGCTGGATGTGCTGCCGAATCCGCTGGCGGGGAAGGTTCCGGGCGGACTGGGCGCGGCGACGGTATCGCGGGAGCGAACGCTGCTTCCCTTCCCGCACTACAATGGCGTTTCGATTCGCAATCCGCGGTACGGGAACTATAACTCGCACCAGTTGCAGTTGAACGTGAAGCGGCGGATGGCCAAGGGATTATTGGTGCATTGGGCGTTTACGGGGGGTAAGAAGATCAGCGACGGCGTGGCGGTGCCGGTGGACTTTGGCCCGGTGGAACAGACCAACGACAATGGCTTCCAGGACAGCGTGACGAACCGGCAGTTGAACAAGTCCGTGGATCCGGCGGACGTGTCGCGGCGCAGCGTGATCAGCATGCTGTATGAACTGCCGTTCGGACGGGGAAAGTGGTTGAACCCGAACAATGTTGTGCTGAGCAAGATCGTTGGCGGCTGGCAGTTGAACATGATCAACGTGATCCAGAACGGCGCGCCACTGACGGTGCGCGGGGCGACCAACTTCGCGGCAGACAGGCCGAATTCGACCGGGCAGAGCGCGGCGTTGGACAACCCGACGCGGACGGCGTGGTTCCGAACCGATGTGTTCGTGAATCCCCCGGATTATGAACTCGGCAACGTGGGCCGGACGATTCCCGACGTGCGTCACCCGGGCGCAGTGAATTTCGACATTTCGCTTTTGAAGGAGACGACAATTCGGGAACGGTTCCGTGTGGAGTTCCGGGCAGAAGCGTTCAACATTGCCAATCACGTGAACCTGGGGCTGGCGGACGACAACTTCGTTCCGGGAACGGATGGGAAGAATCGGAGTTCGACTTTCGGCACAGTGAATTCGGCGCGGGACGCGCGCATTGTGCAGTTGGGAATGAAGGTGATTTTCTAGTTCCCCGGGTGACGATCCGAATGTGAAAGACTGTTGGGCGTTGCCTGTGGGAAAGGGCAGAGGAGAGCCATGAACCGAAGAGAATTTCTGGGAGCGGGCGCGGCGCTGGCCGTGGGCGCGCAGCCGGGCGGAGAGTGGGGTGGACCCGTTATCGACATCCATCTGCATCCGCGCAAGTCCGTGGGCGAGTGCCTTCCGCACACCGAGGGGAGCGGGGCATCGAAGGCCGTACTGCTGACGAATATCCGGATGGCGGATATTGCCAAGGGCGAAGTGGCGGCACATCCGGACCGGTTTATCTGGTTTGTCGCAGCGGACCCTTCGCAGCCGGGCAACTTTGAAGGGATCCAAAAGGCGCTCGATGGCGGGGCGCGCGGAGTGGGGGAAATGAAGAGCCACACGGCTGCCGACGCCAAGGACATGCGGCGCGTGTACGACCTGTGCGCGGAGCGGAAAGTGCCCGTGTTGATTCACTTTCAGGAGACGTCAAAGTTCACGGGTGAAGAGGGATGGAACACCGGATTCGCGCAGTTTGACAAGGTGCTGAAGGCGCACAAGAAGACGACGTTTATCGGCCACGCGAATTTCTTTTGGGCCAGCATCAGCACGGATGTGGCGAGAGAATCGGAGTACCCGACGGGGCCGGTGAAACTGGGCGGACTGACTGACAAGTGGCTGGCGGACTATCCAAATCTGTGGGGAGACATGTCGGCCAATTCGGGCAACAACGCGCTCCACCGCGACCCCGAATTCGCGCGGGCCTTCGTCGCCCGGCACCAGAACAAGCTGATGTTTGGCAGCGACTGCAGCTGCAAAGACGGCAAGGGATTGGGCAGTGGCGCGTTGTTGCCACGGCTGAAAAACAAGTGCGTGGGGCGCGATACGCTGGGGCTGTTGAAAGGGTTAACCACACCCGAGGTCTTCCGCAAAGTGACCTGGACGAACGCGACAAAACTGCTGCACGTATGACGCGACGCGAACTGCTGCTAAGCGCTCTGGCGGCGCGCACTGCGATCAACTTCGCGGTGCCCGCGGGCGCCTGCGATTGCCACACGCATATCTTTGGCCCACCGGCGCGCTTTCCCTTTTCGCCCGGCCGCAGCTACACCCCGCAACCGGCGCTGCCGGCGGCGATGAAGGAGCTGCACGCGGCGCTGGGGATGCAGCGCGTGGTGATCGTGACGCCGAGCGTTTACGGCACCGACAACGCCGCGACCGTTTGGGGCATGCGGGAGATGGGGAAGGGCGCGCGCGGCATTGCGGTAATCGACGACAAGACCACGGAACGCGAACTGGACGCCATGGGCAAGGCCGGCGTGCGCGGAATACGGCTGAACCTGGCAACGGCCGGGATTACCGATCCGGCCCAGGGGCGAGAGCGGTTTCATCGCGCGGCGGCGCGCATGAAGAGCCGCGGCTGGCACATTCAAATCTTCGCGAATCTGGGCGTAATTGCAGGCATTCGGGAGCTGGTGATGGATTCACCGGTCCCTGTGGTGTTCGATCATTTTGGCGGCGCGAAGGCGGCGCTGGGCGTGTCGCAACCAGGATTCGCGGAGTTGCTGGCGCTGGTGCGTAGCGGCAAGGCGCACGTCAAGATTTCCGGAGCGTATCGTGCCTCCGACAAGGGGCCCGACTTCGCGGACGCCACGCCATTAGCGCAGGCGCTGATCGCGGCGAACCCGGATCGCGTTATTTGGGGCACCGACTGGCCGCATCCGGATTCGCCGGGGCCGGCGGGGCGGAAGGCGACCGAGGTGAGCGCGCCCCTGCCGATCGACGACGCCCTGCTGCTGAATCAGCTCCCCGCGTGGGCGCCGGATGCGGCGACGCGGAAGAAGATACTCGTCGACAATCCCGCGCGCCTCTACGGCTTTTGAGGGCGCGCGTCAGATCGTCAACACAGCGTCGCGCAACCGCTTCGGCTCCTCGCCGAGCCACTCCGGATGGGCGCCGGTGCCGTCGTAAATCGACGTCGTCTTAAACAGTTCAAACTCACCCGTGCGGCCCTGCTGTTCCGTCCGCGCCAGCAAGGCGGCGACGGCTTCTTCGCTCATCGGCTGAAACGTCCGCACCGCTTCAAAAGCCTGTTCCAGAATGGCCGGTGTGTCGATGCCGGTGATCACGGTCGCGACCGGCAAATTCAATGCATAGTGCAGACATTCGATCGCCGAAACAGTTCCGGATTTCAGAATATGACCGTTCGCCATGGACTTCATCGCCAGCGGCGCGATCTGCTGTTTCACCAGTTCCGGCAACACCATGCCGGCGAAACTGCGGTAGTGCGCGTCCATCACGTTCAGCGGCATCTGCACGGCATCGAAGCGCACGCCGCGCGCGGCCGCCATCTCCAACATCCGCAGGTGCATGAGCGGATCCTTGTGCCCGGTGAAGCCGGTGTAGCGGAGCTTGCCGGCCTTCCTGGCGTCTTCCAGCGCAACTTGCGCGCCCTCTTCATCCAGGATCCGGAACGGGTCTTCAAACCGTTGAATCTCGTGGTGCTGGACAAGATCGATACAATCGACTTGCAGCCGGCGGAGGCAGTCTTCCAACTGGCGCGTGGCTTCGGCGTAGGAACGGCCGTCGATCTTGGTCATCACGAAGGCTTTATCCCGGTAGCCGTCGCGCAACGCCAGCCCCATCCGCTCTTCGCTGAGACCTTCGTTGTAGTCCCAGCAGTTGTCCAGAAAGTTCACGCCCCGGTCGATCGACTCGCGCACGATCCGGATAGCGAACGCTTCGTCGACGTGGCGCAGGCCCAGGTGCCAGCCTCCAATCCCAATTGCGGAAACGGTTTCACCGGTGTTACCGAAAGGGCGATAGAGCATTGAGGAGGAGGCTGGCATACTTTGCCTAGCATATCGATTTACCGGCTGGCGGTTCTCGACGGCGCCTCCACCGCCATCGAAAGCGCCATGACGGACCAACTGGTGCCGGCGGCCGAGATCCACTGATCGTGGCCGTAGGGGAACCCACTTTCAAAGTAAGGCTGCAGGGGCTTGGACCGCGCCGCGACGTGCCAGGTGCCATCGGCGGCCTGCGTGCGGAGCAGGTAGGCGATCCCGTTCCGATAGAGGTCGCCAGAGGCCGGCACACCGGCAAGGGCCAGCGCGTAGAGGGACTGGCCGGTGGCGTAGGCATCCGGCGGCAGCGTCGGCAATTGGGACCATCCGCCATCGGCCCGTTGGCGTTTGCTGACGGCGTCCGCCGCCGACGCTACGGCCGCCGAGTCGGCCCCGCCCCACACCATGCCCATCAACCGCATGGCGGCGTCCTGACCGCTAACGGGACCATGTTCTTCCAGCCACGCAACCGCGCGGGCAACGCTCGCATTGGCTTCGGCGGCCTTCGCCCCGCGCCCGTAAGAACGTAGCACGAAGATCGCGAACGCCGTTGCATGATGATCGCCGGTCGCCGGCGGCTGCCGGTTCGACCGGGAGGCCCAATGTCCGTCCGCTTCCTGGTGTGCCATCAGGTAATTCACCATCGCGTCGGAGGTGGCATCGGCGGGCACCTGTTTCGCGACACGCCGCATCACCTCATAGCCAATCGAGCTGGCGCCGAGCAGACCGCTGTGTTCAAACACCCGCTCCGCATTCTGCGACTCCGGAACGAGCGCGAACTCGCCGGGCACGGCAATCCCGCGCTGCCGCGCCACGAACTGCGCGAACACTGGCAGATCCTGGTTGTGGCAGGAGTTGCAGCCGCCGATCTTCACGAAGTTCGGGCTCTGCTGTTGCAAGGGCTGGAACGCGCGGAGGATGGCGCTGGTTAACCGCGGAGCCGCCGCGGGCGGCGTGGCCAGGATCTGCACAATATCCAACGCGCCGCGCCTGGCCGCCAGAGAGGTGGGCGTTTGGCCATCCACTGTCGGAACTGGCCGAGCCCCGTGGCGCAACAGCAGCCGCACGGCCTCCGCTCCGGCCACTTCCGAATAGGCCGCATAGGTCAGGGGCGCAAAGCCGTCATGGTCGGCCAGGTGCACGGGTGCGCCCTTCTCAATCAACTTCTCCATCGTGGCGATGTCGCCCCAGTAGGACGCCGATGCCAGCGCGCTCAGGTTCCGTTTCGTCACTCTCGACGCATCCGCTCCGCTCTCCAGCAGCAGACGCACGGCGCCATTGGCCCCGCTACCGGCCGCCAGAATCAGCGGCGTGGATCCATTGCCGCTCACCGCGTTCACGTTGCCGCCAGCGGCGATCAGGGCACGCAGCAACACTTCGTTGCCGTTGGTCGCGGCCACGTGCAGGGGCGTCATGCCGGCAGCGTCGGCGGCATTCGGATTCGCGCCATTCGCCAACAAAACCTCCAAAACCTCCGGCGCCGCGGACTGTTGCGCGGCAATGTGCAAGGGGACTCGGCCCTCGCTGGTCTTGCCATCCACAGCAGCTCCGTTGTCCACCAACAGCCGCACCTTCGCCGGGTCCGACAGCGCCCAGGTCAACGCCGTCGCCCCGCGCCGGTTGCGAACATTCACGTCGGCGCCCGCGGTGATCAACATCGCCATCGCGGCCACGCTTCCCCGCCCCGCGGCGTGGATCAGCGCCGTCGAACCGGACGCGTCCACCGCATTCGCCAGTTCGCGCGACTTCGCCAACTCTCCGCGGACCCGCGGCAGATCATTCGCCGTGATCGCCTCCAACAGCACCACGAGCGCGGGCGAAACGGGCTTCGCTGCCCGTGCCAGCGGCGCGAGTTGCGAGTTGCCATAGTCAGGCCCCTGATCGATCCAGGCCCGGAGAATAGAAATCTCGTTGGGATCCAAGGGACCGGCCGGCGGCATCTGCATGCCTGCCTGGGAGCCGACAAGCCGATGGATCAACTTGCTGTTGGCACTGTCGCCTGGTTCAATCACCTTTCCGTAATCGCCCCCGCGCAACGCCAACTGCCGCCGATCCAGACGCAACCCGGCGAGCTGTTTTCCGGCGCCGTGGCAGGCATAGCATTTGGCCTCCAACACGGGCTGTACGTGCTGTTCAAAATTGATTTTCATCGCCGCCGGTGGCGGCAACGCCGGCGCCTGCGCGAACGCGACTCCCGCGGCAACCAGCCATGATCGAATTCCCGTTTTCATTTTGCGACTCCTTTCGCGGTGTTCCGCGTACTCCGTTCAGCGCAAACATTCCCGGCAAGGGGCCAAACAAATTGGCACCATGGAGAGAGATGGCTCGACTGCAGATTCTGGTAACCAATGACGACGGCTGGGACGCCCCCGGATTGGCGGCGCTGAAGACGCTGGCCGCCCGCTTCGGCGACGTCCATGTGGTTGCGCCGCGCGACCCGCACTCCTACGCCGGCCACCGGGTCACCACCGACGCGCCGCTCGTTCTCTCGTCCACAGCGCCCGCCGAGTACCACCTCTCCGGCACGCCCGCCGACTGTGTCCGCGTCGCCCTGACCGCCCTGCCGGTGCCTTTCGACTGGGTGCTTTCCGGCATCAATCGCGGCGGGAATCTGGGAGTCGATATCTATTCTTCCGGCACCGTCGCCGCCGCTCGGGAAGCCGCATTTCTGGGTAAGCCGTCGATTGCCATCTCCCAATACGTCCAGCGCGGCCGGCCGCTGGACTGGCCGGAATCCGCGCGACTGGCCGCGCCATCGATCGAACGGCTGCTCGCCCAGCCCCGGCAGGCAAAGGAGTATTGGAACATCAACCTGCCGCATCTGGAGACGGGCGCCGCGGCCCCGGTGCTGGACTGCCATCCCGACGATGAGCCGCTCGATGTGCAGTTTTGCCGCGACGGCGACCGGCTCACTTTTTCCGGTAGCTACGTGGGACGCCCGCGCACGGAGGGACGGGATGTCGCACTGTGTTTTGGCGGCGCCGTCACCGTCAGCCGGTTGCGCGTCTAGTGCGCATTCCCGTTGCCATCGCGATGTCGATTTTCGCCGTTGCGGCGCAGGAGCCGCCGGGCGTGACCTTCGGCACCACCGTCGTCGGCTCGTCTGATTTGCGCGGAGACATCTACCTCCTCAAGCCCCATACCGGATCGCTTCCCCGGTTGGGGCGAATGAAACCAGTGGGCACCATTTACACCAACACGTTGCAGGTCACCCCGCGCAACTTCGTGCAAGGATTCCCCGGTGTGACGGGCCAGTTCGAGTGGTTTGCCATTCGTTACAACGGGCGGTTCTGGATCGAGACCGATGGCCGCTATCAGTTCCGTGTACTGTCCGACGACGGGTCGAAACTCTGGATCGATGGAGAGTTGTTGGTCGACAACGACGGCATTCATCCGCCAGCCGCCGTCGATGGTTCCGCGGTGCTGTCGCGTGGCGTTCACGAACTGCGGCTCGAATACTTCCAGGGCCCCCGGGCACATGTTGCCCTGGTATTGAGCATCGCCGGCCCCGGCAACGGCAACCTCCGCCCGTTCGACACGAGAGACTATCTTCCGCCCGCGGACCGCGCCGAATGGGTCAAGGGAAGGATTCGAGATAAGAAGCGCGGGGCCAACTGGTAAGGGGTTATCTCCGGGCTGGCTTTCGCAAATCATACAGTGCCAGCGAACTGCCGACCCTCCCAATCTGCGGGCGCTGTCGCAGCCATTCATAGCTGCCCGGGCGAATGTATAGATCGCGCAGCAACGTGTGGCTGATCACTCCAATGCAGTCCACACGTTCCCGCTCATCCTTGTCCCAGGTCTTCGGCAGGTACTCGTAGTGGATGCCATAATGCTTCGGTTCCACGGAACCGAAGTACTCCAGACAGACTGGCCCCGGGTGCGTGTCCATGTAGGCTTTCAGCTTCTTCAGGTCCTGGCCCCAGTCGATGTTCGAATCCAGCAAATAGCGGGGACCGGCGCTACTCCCGCCGGCGGCGACGTTGAAGAATCCTAAGTAGTCCGGATACACCACCGCCGATTCGACCGCCTGCAGCCCGATCACGGCGCCAGCGACCAGGAGATACCGGCGCAGCGGCATCAGCACCGCCAACGCCGCCATGCCCAACACATAGAGAAACGGATACAACGGCAACAGATGCCGCACCCCGAGATTGATGCGACTGTTGAGCGTCACCGCAAAATACGCCAATGGGGCCAACGCGAATACCACCCAAACAAATCCCGTCGCCGGCGTCCGCAGAATCGAAGGCAGCTTCCAAAGCCCGATCCCCGCCAGCATCACGCTGAGCAACAGAACCGTCATCGGCGACTTCACCGCAAACACAACCGGGAAGTAGTACAACCAACCCTGGTCGGAAACCTGGCCGAGCAGAAACGCCGTGTGCCCTTCGCGGTTGTGATCCATCAGCGTTCGTAACCCCGTCAAATAGGTGCTGGGAGGGAATGTGAACGAGGCCAGCGTCTCCGCCGCAACGTGGATGGTCCGCCCCTGGAATACACGCCATGTCTCCGGCGCGTACAGCCCCGCAACCAGGACCAGAGCCACCACAGCCGCAACGGCCAATACGGCCAGCGAGCGCCCCGTCGCCCGCCACCCTGGCCGCAACAGAATCGCATGCAGCAGCAGGAACCCCGGAATCAACGGCACCAACAAGAGCATCGAAAACTTCGCGCCTACCGCCAATCCGCCGGCCAGCGAGGCCAAAACGGCGCCGCGCGCGCTGGGGGCCAGCCAGTAGTTCAGCCACAGCACAACAGTCAGGAAAAACAGCAGCGCGCTGATCATGTCCGTCGTCACGTACCGTCCGTGCGCGATCAGGTTCGGATCCAGTGCGCAAAGCCACAGCGCCCCCAGCGCGGCGGGCGCGCCGAAGTATCGCCGCGTTGCCCAGGCCACGGCGATCATAAGAAACACGGAAAGCGCCACCGTCGGCAGCCGGCCATAAAACAACAACCGGTCCCCGTCGGCACCACCGCCAAAGAGAAACGCCCGGGCGTACGCCGACTGGTCAAGCAGCAGCTTTTCGTCTGTCGGCAGCGGCGGACGCAAGAGGAACAACGGCGCCGCACTCAGCAGTTTCTGCAGCGGCGGGTGCTCCACGTTCAACGAGAAATCGCCGGTGTTCCAGTAGCGATACCCCGCCGCCAAATGCACGCCTTCGTCAAAGGTCTGGCTCTCCTGTCGCAGCGTGGCGATCTGCAGAATCACCATCAGGCAGATGGGAACGGCGGCTAGAGGCCGGAAGAATTTCTCTAACAACGTCAGGCGTTCTGCAGGCCCGCGCGGCCCGCCTCCATAGTGAAACTGCGGGGCGTCTGCACCGGCGCGCCCGGTTTGGCTACGTAGGGAAGCGTGCGGTAGTCGGCCCGCGTCTGCTTCGGCGTCACCAGGCAGGACACGTAGCCGCGGCGCGCGCTATGCCATTTCAGATGCGGGTTCTCCGCATAGACATCGTCCACGCCCTTCATCGCATCGACGCCGTCCCCACCGGAGGTGATCGAAGTGCCCACCAACTCCACACCCACCGCGGGCGCCTTGCCGTCCCGCCAATCCAGCTTCAGATCGCACGCCCAATTGGAGTGGATGTCACCGGTAATCACGACAGGGTTGGCGATCTTGCGTTGATCCAGGAACTGCAACACGCGATTCCGGCACGCCTCGTACCCGCTCCATTGGTCCATCGAAAGCAACTCGCCGTCACCGCGCTGGAAGTCGATCTTCGCCATCAACACCTGCTGCGCCAGAACATTCCAAACGGCCCGGGACGCCCCCAATTGCCGCTCCATCCAAGCATGCTGCTCCGCGCCCAGCAACGTCGCCGCCGGGTCAAAGGCTTCCTTACAAGGCGACTTCCGCCCATCCCCGCACGGCTGGTCGCTGCGATACTGCCGCGTGTCCAACACCGTAAAATTCGCCAGCGCGCCCCACGGCAAGTTCCGGTAGAGCAACATGCCGGATCCCTTCGGCGTCGCCGCCGCGCGCAAGGGCATGTGTTCGTAATAAGCCTGATAGGCGCTCGCCCGCCGTTCCATTAACTGCTGCCGCGTCTGCTTATCTTCGGCAATGTCGGCGGCGTAGTTATTATCCACTTCGTGGTCGTCCCACGTCACAATCCACGGCGCCCGGGCGTGCATCGTCTGCAACGCCTTGTCGGTCTTATACAGTGCGTGGCGGTTCCGGTAGTCGGATAAGGAAACGATCTCCTGGCTGTTATGCAACCGCGGATTTCCGGGCTTCGGCGGCCCCTCGTAAATGTAGTCGCCCAAATGGACAACCAGGTCCGGATTCTCCGCAGCCATATGCTCGTACGCCGTGAAGTAGCCGCTCTCCCAGTGCTGACAGGAGGCGAAGGCATAGCGCAAACGTTCCGGCATCGCGCCGGCCGCCGGTGCCGTCCGGGTTCGGCCAACAGGGCTCAACACCCCGCCAGCCCGGAACTGATACCAATACCACCGGTCCGGCCGCAGCCCCGCCACCTCCACATGAACCGAGTGCGCCAGCGCCGGCAACGCCAGCGCCGTGCCCTTCTTCACAACCCGTTTCATCCCCTCGTCTTCGGCCACGCGCCACTCCACCGCCACCGCCGCGTCGGGCATACCGCCGCCCTCCACCGGTTTTGGCGCCAGGCGCGTCCAAAGCACCATGCCGTCGGCCACCGGATCGCCCGAGGCAATCCCCAAAGCGAACGGGTAAGCGGAAAACTTAGGTGCCGACCACAGACGAACGGGGGTGTTCCAAAGTGTCGCCAGCAGCGTGCCGGTCTGGAGAAGAAAGTGTCGACGAGGTACCATCTCGCATCAGTGTAACGGTTCGCCGCGGCAGGATGCCGGCAACCGTCTTGTAACACCAGCCGTGGAAGGGCTCGCCCAAAGAGATCAGCAACCGGAGCCCGTGTGGAGACCGGCAGCCGACCTGCTCCAACGTGTAGGCCGCCTCCGGCATCCGCGCGATAACGGGAGCATAGAAGCAGTCCGACAGCGCCAGATCATACCGCTCCCCGTCCAACGAGAAATGCAGCCGCGCCCGATATCGCTCCCGCCGCGGGTCCCATTCGCAGACCGCCGTGACATCCGTCGGCTCCACATACGCAACCGATCCCGCCATCTGGACGCTCGCCTCCCGCACAGCCCGTCCCCGCGTTCCCAACAACGCCCCCCGCGCCACCGGTTGGCGTTCCAACTCCCCCAGCCACCGTGCCGATGCCGGCCGTTCCAAGAGCTCCCACGGCGTTCGATCCAGAATACGATTCTCCGGCTGCATCGGCCGGCTGTCCGCCCACGGCGCCTCCACCCGTACGAGATCCCACCGCCGAGGCTCCCAAACCCCATACGTTTGGTACTCCTGCGGATAGAGTACTCCGCTCGGGGTCGGCGCCACCAACCGGACAAAGCCCGTTCGGCCCGGGCCAACGCTTCCGAACCCGATAAACGATCTGCCGTCGCCTCTCCGGGTCACGCCAACGATCAGCAGGTCCATCGGCATATCTAATGGAATAGTGGCCAGCAGCCAGAAAAATTCTCTGACAAGCACAAATACTAAGGCGAATCCCCCGAAAAAAACGCCACTTACTTAGGTTCTTAGCCGAAACACAGTCATTCACTGCGTAGTAATCGGATGGGAGGCATCCTACGCTGGTGATGGGAGCTTGCCCTTAAAGAGGATTCGGCGTGCGCTGTCGCTACTGTAATAAATCAATATCGTTACTGCGGCGAATGAACGATGCCTCATTCTGCACCGATGCGCACCGTCAGGCGTTCGGGGAAGAGCAGCAATTGGCGATGCAACGGCTGACCGATACGACCCCTGCGATGCAGCGGACGCAGCGGATGCCGGCGGCCACAATGCCCGCGCCACCGATTTCCCCCTATGGGCCCACCATGGCCGTTAAAGGGGAGCGCCGTCCGGACAATCCCAAACCGGTTCCCGGTGCCCGCATGGAAATCGCCGCGGTGCCGCTCAGCGGCGGGGCAGTCGTATTGTTCCGCGACCGCGATCACTCCTTCCAGCTGGAATTCCCTCGCGCGACCCGGCAGTTTCGGATTCCGGCGCAGCCCAAAGAAGCCCCGCTCCCGAAGGCTACTGTTCTGGGGCAAGCCTCGTCGTTGCGCGTGGCGTTGCCGCGTGCTGTTTCGTCGCAAAACCGCCGTTTACGTTCGCTCGGGCCAGCCGTTCAGTTGCAAAGGGTTACCCCTCCCGGACCGTCTGGCATGGTGGCGGCCACTCCCGCAAAAAGTGGAACGGCGCTTCCCGTCGATGTTTCGATGCTCCAAGTTAACCGTTCCGTCGAGCGGCGTCCGCGCCAACTGCGGCCGGCCACCCAACCGAATCGGATCACGCTTGGAGCCTCGGGCGCCGTTTGTGGACGGGCCACCAGGGCAAAGCATCAGCAGGAGCATCCGTACGGCGAACCGGCCGCTCAGGTTTGCTATCCCCTCGCGCCCAAACTGGCGGTTACGCTGGCGGCGGCGATCCCGAAAGATTTTGTCGACGAAAAGATCTGGGCAGCACTGGAGGCCCATCCGCTCGGCGCCTTGCTGGCGGCAACGCAATACGCAACCGTCCGTCCGGTGTCGGCACAACCGGCCTCGGGTTCAGGGCGCGCGCTACTGCAGACGGTCGAATTCCCTTTGCTTCGGGCAACCGCCGAAGTCGGCTCGGGGCTTGCCCCCGTTGCGCTCGCACCATCGGTTGCGCTGCAGCCCGTGGAAAGACCGGCGCCCCCGGACGCGGCTCGCGGACAGAAACGCATTGCCAAACTGCTCTCCACCCACCCGGTCCGAATCGTTCCCGCGTGTCCAGAATGGTTGGCCGCGCGGCGTCTGACCGCGGAATCCAGCGTCTTGCCAGTGGCGCCGCCGCGATTCGCTGCCGGGCGGATCGCCGCCAATTGGGATAACAACTGGGCCGGAACAAACCCGCACCCGGCCCCTCCCGCACGGCCCGCACGGCCCGCGGGTACCGGGCTGCCATCCGCGGCGATTGTCGCCATCGCGGCGCCTTCGTTGGCGGGTACCGTCACCGTGCCCGGCGGCAGCAACCGGACATCGATTCCCGTCCCGATCCAGGAATCCCGACCCTCAACCAGCCTCCGCGCGCTCGGCGATGGCCTGCTGCTTGCCGGCGCTGTTCCCTGTGAGTTGCGACCCGACCTGGCCGCCGGGGAGCGCCCCCTCTATCGCCCGGTCTCGCTCCAGACAGTTCTTCGGCTCCGGTTGCCGCGGCATACCGTGAAGCGGGTCAGCCGGTATGGCACGGCGGAGTGCGTTCGGCTGGTGGCGCCGGCCGCCGTATCGCTCAAGTGGTCACAACCGCTGACGGACCATCTCATCCTGGCGCCGGCCGCGGCCTTGCCCGGACCGGCCGCCCCGGTACGGGCCCTTTCTCTGCAACGGCTGCCGGTGCGTCTTTACAAGGTTCCCGGAGCGCAGCCAATGGCGCGCCCGTTTGGCAGGAAGCCCCTCCACTTTGCAAACGGGGAATGGGGTGGCAAGCCCGCCGTCCGCCCCTCCGGCCTGATTGCCGACGATGGCACACGGCGAAACGCCCCGAAGTCCACCCAGCAGTTTAGTCGTGAACTCTACGAACGCTTCACCAGCGGCGGCGCGCAGGAGTTATGGCGGAAAGCGTCCCTGCTCCCGTCGGACCTTAAGTGGATCACGATGGTCGTCCCTCTGATTATCGGGATCTGGGTCTTAGCACGGCCCTCCACCGCCGAACCCGTGGCACCGCAACCGGTTTCTCAGCGGGAGGAGATTCCGGAAATTGAACCGGAGAAGCCCGGCAAGCGGGTCGAACTCGCCTCTGTCCGGCCCGTCACAGCACCGGCAAGAGAAACGGCACCACCCGTTGCGCCGGTGAAACCGCGTTCCGAGAAGCCGCCGGTGGCCGGCGAGCCCACCGCCTGGGACGCCTTCACCGCCCGGATCGCCAGCCGGGCCAGCGTCAATTTCACCGAAGATTTCCGGAACGGCCTCAGCTCCTGGGATGGTCGCGGCGAATGGGCCCGCTCCTGGTCCTATGATCGCTCCGGCACGGTTCGGCCCGGCCATATGGCGATCTACCAGCCCAGCGTCGGCTTGAAAGATTACGTCTTCGAAATGAAGGCATCTGTCGAACGCCATTCCATTCAATGGATGGTCCGCGCCGCCAACATGCAGAATTATCATTTCGCCCGCCTGAACGTCACCCCCGGCGCCCCGCTCACACGGTTGGAACTCGAACGCTGGACCGTCATTAATGGCCGCGTCGGCAAGGTCACCCGGCTGCCGTTGCCTCACGGTGGCGCCAACCAGACCCTTTACGCAATCCGGGTCGAGGTTCGCGGCGACAGCATCACCACGTACTTGCAGGATCAGGTCATCGACACCTTCAATGACGCGCGACTCCAGGACGGAGGCGTTGGCCTCGTCGGCGGCTCCGACGACCGCCCCCGGATCTACGGCATTCGCGTCACCCATCAGAACGACTTTTTTGGCAAGCTATGTTCTTTTTTGGCTCCGCAGCCGATACATACACAGGGATCTGATTGACTCTTGTCTGATCAGACGTAACCACCCACGCAGAGAGTGAGTATTATGAGCAAAAATCAACCTTCTCGTACAGGTAATCGTGGAGGCAACGGGCAAGCCGGCGCGCCTGTCGACGGCGCCGCCGCGGTCTTGGGCCGTGCGGTGGCACTGCACATGGAGGGCAAACTGAAAGAAGCCCTCGGTGAGTTGCAGAGTGGCGTCGGGACCCATGGCGAACAGCCGGAGATGCTGGCCGCCATCGGTCATCTGCAGTGCGAACTGGAACAGTACGACGAGGCCGTGAAGACATACGCCCGGTTACTCGAACTGGCCCCGGACAACACCGTCGCCCTGTTCAACCAGGCCGTCGCGCACGAAAAACTGGGTAAGTGGGAGGCCGCCGCCAACGGATTCACGGCCACCCTGGCCGCCGAACCGGACCGCGCCGAAGCACGCCTCGGTCTCGGCATATGCCTCCTCCATCTGGAAAAACCGGAGCCCGCCCTCGAAGAGTTCCAGGTCTACCTCAAGAAGAACCCGTCGGACGAGACGGCACAGTTCGGCAAGGCCGTCGCCCTGCAACTGTTGTGGCGCTTCGATGAAGCAGCCGAAATCTACCAGAATTCACTCGCCGCGAATGCCAAATCGGAAGAAGCGCTGACCAACCTCATCGCCATCTCCATCGCCCGGAAGGACTACGACCAGGTCCGGCAGTATTCCGACCAACTGCTCGTCTTCCGTCCGTACTCCCAGGCTGCGCTCGAGGGCCTCGCCACCTGCTCGTTCCAAAGCGGCGATTTTGAAGCCGCCGCCAAGCTCTGCCAAAAACTGGTGGATCTGACGCCCAATCACTACGAGCGCTGGTATAACTATGCCGTCGCCAGCCAGAAACTCGGCAGGCTCGACCAGGCCGCCAAGGGCTACGCCGAAGCACTCCGCATCCGCCCCGACGCCAAACAGGCCTTCTCCAATCTCGGCTCCGTGAAACAGGAATTGAATGACCTGCCCGGCGCCCGGGAAGCCTACGAAAAGGCGCTCACCATCGCCCCTGACCTCCCCGAAGTGCTCTTCAATCTCGCCACGGTTTTCGAAATGCAGGGCCAGAAGGAAGAGGCCGAAAAGCTCTATCAGAAACTGCTGACGAAGAACGCGGACTGGGAAGAAGCCTGGTTCCGTCTCGGATTCCTCCGGCTCGACCGCAATGAATACAAAGGCGCCGAAGAGGCCTTCGAAACCTGTCTTCGTAAACGCGCCGACTGGAAGGAAGCCCTCATCAATCTCGGCCTCGCCCGCTGGAAGAGCGGCAACCGCACCACGGCGTCGGAAACATTCCAGAAACTGCTCGCCCAGGAACCGAAATCCGTCGAAGCCCTGCGCGGGCTCGCTGGTCTCGCCGTCGAAGGCGAGGACTTCGAAAAGGCGCTCGACTTCCAGGCCCAGTTGATCGACGTCGGCGAACGCTCCCCGGAAGTGTTTTACAACACCGGCCTTCTTCTCCAGAAATCCGGCCAGCTCGATGACGCCATCCGCCTCTATCAGGAAGCCATCAACGAACGTCCGCAGTTCGCCGAAGCCCTTCTCAACCTCGGCCATGCCCTCAAAGCCCAGGGCCGCAATGAAGAGGCCAAGTCCTACTGGCGCCAGGCGATCAACGTGAAACCGGAACTCGCCAAAGGCTACTTCGAATAGACCGGGATCCAATCCGATTGAAAAAGGGCGGGAGCCTCCAAGCTCCCGCCCTTTTTCCGTTCCGCCCGTAGCCTCAGACGAACCCAAGGTTCGTCTGTGCAAAGTTCCCCAGATTCGGAAACACCGCCGGCAACTGCCCTGCCGTCAACCCGAACCAACTCGCCAGCGTCGCGCCGAACTGATCCGTCCCCGTCGTCGGAATCCACACTCCGCGCGAGCCCGAATCATTCGGGCCACCCAGAGCGAACGTCGGGAACGAACCGTAGACCCGCCCACCCTGGACCGCGCCACCCAGAACAATCTGGTGATTGCCCCATCCATGGTCGCTCCCGCTCCCGCTCGGCTGCAACGACCGGCCGAACTCCGACAGCGTGAACGACGTCACCTGCCCGGCCACGCCCTGGTCCACCGTTGATTGATAGAACGCCGTCAACGCATCCCCCAACTGCGTCAATAGATCCCAATGCGTCCAGGCCTGCGAACCGTGGGTATCGAAACCGCCAAGCGAGCAGAAAAACACCTGCCGCTTCATCCCCGTCGCGGCCCGCAACTGGATGATTCGGGCCACCTGCTGCAACTGCCGGCCAATCGACGTACCAGGGAACGTTGTCACCAGCGGCGGGCTCGCCCCGGTGTCTCGCAACAAGGCGTTCAGATTCGCCGCGTCCTGCCGCACCTTGTTCGCCGCCTGCACCATCGCCATGCCGCTGTCGAACGTCAACAACTCCTGCAAGGCCGTCCGCCGCGCCGGCGCCGCCGTGGCCGGCCAAAGGTCCATGCCATAAATCGACAGATCATAATCCGGCACCAGACTGGCCGACTGCACTACCCCTCCGGTGCAGAACAACGCCGGCCCCGACATCGAAACCGACGCCGGGAACGACGCCGCGCCGTTCATCGCATTCGCCGCATCGGCCACCCGCCCCGCCCATCCGGTCCCAGCCCCGGTGTTCGGAAAACCGCTCTGCATCTGGGAAGTCTGGTCGGAATGCGAAAACAGGTTCGTCGGCACCGGCCCGGCGTTGGCCAGGTACTCGGCCCGCGTCGTCGGCTTCACCAGGTTGCCCATGTTCGCCACAACCGCCAGCCTCCCCTGCCCCCACAAAGGGTGAAGTCCCTTCAGCCCATCATTTAAGCCATACGGCTTCCCATCCGCCAGACTCTGCACCGCCAACAGCCTCGCGGAGTTATCCGGCAGCGCCAGATTCCCCCGAATCGCCCGATAGGCGTCAAAGTCCGTCTGCGTCATCGGCACCACCATGTTGTTGCCGTCGTTCCCGCCCTGCAGGAACACGCACACCATGGCCTTGTAATCCGAAGCGCCCGATTGCGCCATCGCATTCACCGCGCTAAAAGCGCTCATTCGAAGTAAATCTCTACGGGAAAAAGTGCTCATTGGTCTCGATTCCTTTCGTTAGTACTGCACGGCATACTGGCCGGACAACGCCGCCAGATACACCGCCGCCTGCACGCGTTGGTTGTTGTCGTAGGCGGCCGTAACCGCGTTCGTCAGGGCTGTGCGCACGCCGGCCGGCATACGCCCGTAGAAAAACACTTTGTCCACCTCGTCCAACAGCGCCGTCGGATTCCCCGCCACCGCGTTGAAGTTGGTCAGATCCACCACCGCGTCGCCGCCGTTCGCGGTCAGAATCTGATACACCAGATTCGCCCGCAACGACGCCTCGGTCGGCGTGTAGATCTGGAACTCCGGCCCAAACAGCGGGCTCTTCGGCACCCGGTACATCGGCGAAAACCAGTTGAACACCGATGGCGGCGCCAGCACCGATTGCCCCATGCTGTCGTACACATACGCCATCCCCGTGTTCAGCGCGACCGACCCATTCATCGCACGCACGAACGCGGAGATGAAATAGATCGGCTCCTTCATCCGGCCCGACGTCGCGTCCGGCACGTCCTGCCGCGCCTCGGCGTCGGTCAGAATTGCCCGCACCACAGCCTTCAAATCGCCGCGCACGCCCTGGCCATTGTTGATGAACACCGCCGAAATCCGGCCAATATACGCTGGCGACGGATTACTCTTCACCAGACTCCGGATCAACCGCGTCGCAATAAACGGCGGCGTGTTCGGGTGCTGAAACAGGCAGTCAATTGTCGCATCCAGGTCCTGCTGAATCGTCTGGTTCGCCGCCAGCGTACAACCCAGAAACGCCTTCGCCGTCGTGTCGTGGTGCGCCGGCCGTGGCTCCATGTCCGCCGTGAAGTTCTCCCAGTTCAATGCCCCCGCTGCCCCGCCCGGGGCCGTGGGATACGTCCACCCGGTCAACGCCAGCGCCACCTGCCGCACCGTCGCCTGGTCGTAGGTCGGAATCGGTTGCCCGTTCCCATCCAACTGCTGCGATCCGTCGTTGTTCAACTTCCACAACCCGATCGAGAACAGCTGCATCACCTCCCGCGGATAGTTCTCATTCGCCGCGCTCATCGCCGTCGGCCTGGTCGAATTTGCCAGGTCCAGATACTTACCCATCGACGGGCTCAGAGTAACTTCCCGCAGCAGCGTCCGGTAATTTCCAAACGCGTTCCGCTGCAGTACCCGCAACCACGGCAATATCTCATTGGCGTAATTCAACTTACCCAACGAAGTAACAACAATCTGACCCAGCGAGTACCGCACCCGCTGCCGTAACTGATCCGGCGCGTGGACGAAGTTATTCAACTCCCACGCCCGCAAAGAAGCCGTCGACGCCTGATCCGGAATCGCCGTCTCCGGCAGCGCGAACTGCTCGTCCAGCCACCCGGCCACGCCCATCTGCTGGACCTTGGCGATGTCCACCGGACGCCCGCCAAACGCCGCCTGCTCCAACAAACGCCCGGCCGTCAACCGGCTCACCAGCGGCGCCGGCCCGGTCACCAGAACGCTCGCCGTGGCAAAGCTAGCCGCGTTACTCGCATTCACCGCCCGCACCGTCACCGTCGCGGGCGTTGGCACCACCGCCGGCGCCGTGTAAAGCCCCGCGGCCGAAATGGTTCCAACAACCCCATTGCCGCCCGCGATCCCGTTCACCTGCCAGTTCACCGCGGCGTTGGCGGAGAAACCAATCGTCCCCCCAACACCCACCGTCCCCGATGGCGGCGTAATCGAAACCACCGGCAACTGCACCGTCACAACAGCCGTCGCCGTCTTCGTCACATCCGCCACGCTTCGGGCGGTAACCGTCACGGCCCCCGCCGTCGACGGCGCCGTAAACACACCCGCCGCCGTAATCGTCCCCGCCGTCGCCTGCCAAGTCACCGCTGTGCTGGCAGTAAACGCCGTCACCGAACCCGTCAATACCGTAGCACTCGATGGCGTAAGAGTAATCGCCGGCGCCACCACCGTCACGGCAGCCGTCGCCATCTTCGTCGCATCACCCATACTCACCGCCGTAACCGTCACCACCCCAGCCATCGCCGGAGCCGTAAACACGCCCGCCGCGGTAATCGAACCCCCAGAAGCCGACCAGTTCACCGCCGCATTCGCCGCGAACGAAACCACGCCCCCCGGAGCAACCGAAGCGCTCGAAGGCGTAATCGTCAACGGCGGCGCGGTCACCGTCACCGTCGCCGTGGCCACTTTCGTTGGATCCGCCACGCTCTTCGCCGTCACGGTCACAACACCCGCCATCGCTGGCGCCGTAAACACACCCGCCGCGGAGATAGATCCCGCCGACGCCATCCACGTCACCGGCATATTCGCCGTGAACGCCCGCGTCCCGCCCGTCACCACCGACGCGCTCGCAGGCGAAACCGTCAACGCCGCCGACACAAAGTTCACCGCCACCGCCTGGCTCGTCACCTGCCCCGGCCCCGGCAAATACACCGCAATCGAACCCGCCCCGGCCGCCGCATTCCCCGTCGCCCGCAGCGACGTGGAAGACACGTAAGTCGTCGCCAACGGCATCCCGTTCAACCGCACCTGCGCGTCCGGCGTAAAGTTCGAACCATTCAACCGGATCGAAAAATCCCCCGCCAGCACCGGCGCGGGCGACACGCTCCACACCCACGGCGTCGGCCGCGTCACCGTCACCGTCGCCTCTCCGAACCGGTCCGGAAACGCCGTGCTCGTCGCCCGCACCGCCAACACGCTGGGCACCGGCGCCACCGCCGGCGCCGCGTACCGCCCCGTACTAGAAACCGTCCCGATCGTGGCGTTCCCGCCCACAATCCCGTTCACCGACCACACTACCGTGTTCGGCGACAACGGCACGTAAGAGGCAAACTGATACGTCTTCCCCACCTCCACGCTGACCGTTTTATGATAGACCTCTATCTGCGAGAAGGCCGGCGCGGCCATCACCAGCAGCGCCAGCCCGTTCATGAACCATCGTTTTCCTGACAACAAGCAAACCTCCATGTATGCCGGTTCCTAACTTTGAGAACCGATCTTTTCCTACAACAATGCGGTAGGAATCCCCAAACACGATCAGAAGTAAGGCAAATCCGAGAGCAGCTAAGGCAACTTCGCTCAAATCCCCTAGGGAGGAAACAGACAGATGGACGTACTCCACTACCTCGACGTGGCTATCGGCTTCAGCCTCAGCATGATGGTCCTCGCCACTCTCGTCGGAACAACCACCGCTATGTGGCTCTCCGTCATCCGCTCCCGGACCAACAACCTCCAAGCCGGCCTCGAACTCATCATCGGCACCCTCGGCCCGGACCTCCCCACCAAGGACCTCGCCGCCTCCCTCCTTCGCGACAAAATGGTCCTCTCTTGGCTCCCCCGCCGCTTCAGCAAAACCGAAGCCATCGGCCGCGAAGAGTTCGTCCTCATGCTCCTCCGCAACGCCAACGGCGCCGGCCCCTGGTCCGAGGTCAGCAAGGTCATCCAAACCATCACCAATCAATCCCCCGCCGACCTCGTCAAATCCGTCGAACTCGCCATCCTCGCCGAAGAGGCCGCCGACCCATCCGCCCCCGCCAGCGTCTGGCGCACCAAAGCCCTCGCAAAAACCGCCCCCGACCTCGCCGCCCGCCTCTTCGCCCAGTTCGACGACATCATGACCCGCACCGACGACAACACCGCCTACTCCACCAAAGTCGCCTCCACCGCCCTCGCCCTCGTCTTCCTAATCGTCTACCCGGTCAACTCGCTCGACATGATCACCCGCCTCGCCACCGAGAAAACCGTCGCCACCGTCCTCGCCAACGAAGCCGAAAAGACCAAGGACAATACCCAACTCCTCAACGCCGTCAAACAACAAGCCATCTTCGCCGACACCTTCGATCAGCCCAACAAATTCTGGTCAGAAATCTACCAGACCTGCGGCGACAGCCGCCTCTGCCACCTCACCACCGCCCCGCAAAAAGCCCTCTCGCAACCCGGCGTCCTGGTCACCTGGGTCCTCCTCGGCATGGGCGCACCGTTCTGGCAGGGGCTGCTCGATAAATTCCTCGGTCTCCGCTCCAAAATCACCGCGAAAACCGAGGACGAACGAGCCCAGCGCGCCGCGCAAAGCTAGACCACGACCTCAATCCCAATCGGCGCCACCACGCGCTTACCCATCTTCATCTCCAACGCGTGCCCGCCCACGCCGATCTCCTCCGGCAGTTTGAAATTCACCTCAAACCGCGGCGGCAGCGGGTCCGTGCAGAAGAAGTCGATGTCCAATACCGGGATCCCGTCCACCGTCGCCGAAAACTGCTCCGGCTCGGCCACCTCCTCCAACGTCACCTTCACCGACCGCGTCTCAATCCGCGGCCCACTCAACAAATTAATCCCGTCAGACAGTGCCAAAATCCGCGGCACCAGCGCCGGCTGCGGCACAATCCGCACCTTCGCCGGCGGCCCAATCTCCTCGCCCCGCCACTTCAACACCACCGGCTGCAACCCCGTCCCCACGTCATGCGGCAACCGCAAATTCACCTGCGCCATCCCGTCATATTCGCGCGGCCCAATATAGGTCAGCGTCCCCCGCGCCCCGCCCACGTGGACCTCGAAATTAATCAGGTCGCACTCCTCCGGCAAATTCTCCACCCATAACGACAGCGCCGCAAACCGTCCACGCACCGGCGCCACCGGCTCGGAGTTCTGCGCATTCGTAATCCGCCGGATCACCACCGGTTGCGCCGGCTTCCGCGCCGTCTCATACCAACCCCGCTCGCGCTTACGCAGCGTCGTCCACATATACTGCGTCTGCGTTCCCTCCAGCGACAGCATCTGGAAATCGTTCGCCCGGCAAAACTCTTCCAGCTCCGTCGCCGAGATCCGCACGCCGCTCCATGTGTCGTACCGCGCCGCCGCCTCCGGCAGCCCGTTAATCTGGCACCGCATGTACCCGCCCGGCTTCAACACCCGCCACGTCTCCCGCAAATACCCCAGCACCACATCGCGGCTCGGAATATGTTGAAACACCGCGTAGCTATAAACAAAATCGAACGATTCGCCCGCAAACATCTCTAAATTCGAACGGCGCGCCACGTGCGCATGCGCGTGAGGTATATGTGCCAATCGCTGCCGCGCCCGCGCCACCATCTCGTCGGAAATGTCCACACCGTGAATCTCGCCATAATGCGCCGACATCGGCCGCAACAGCCGCCCCGGCCCGCAGCCAATTTCCAGCGCCCGGCGGTTCCGCGGCTCCTGCCCCGCCGGCAACCGCCGCATCTCCCACTCCAACCCGTGCACCACCTCGTGCGCCGTGTCCTGAAACTCGCCGTCGTCCTGGTCCCGCCGCCCGAAGGCCACGTAATAGTTCGCGTCCTCGCGAGCCCGCGCGTTCCAGTCCTCGCGCATCTTGTCAACAACGTTCGGTGTCGTCTCAGCCATGTTTTAATGATCCGCATGCCGGCAAATATTGCCGGTAATTAGATTGTCCTTCGAATTCACGCCCGGCGCGAAGCCAATGCACTTCTTATCCATCCGCCACCCGGAAATCGTGTTCCCCTCCACACGGTTCCCCCGCGTCACCGCCGCCCGCTCCGCCCGTCGGCCAAAGTAAATCCCCGTCCGCAGCAGGTCCGGCTCACCCTCAAAATGCGTGCAACCCGGCTGCACCACCGCCTCGCTGCAATGCGCCGTATGCAGCCGCGTCAACGTGTTCCCGCGAATCAAGTGCCCGGAGCCAATCACAAAAATCCCGCCGAACCGCATCCCCTCAAACCGGTTCCCCTCCATCCGAATCCCAACCGATTGCATGTCCGGATTCGTGTTGTTCATCACAATCCCAAAGTGCCCAAACGCATGCTCGCCCTTGTTCACACACGTGTTCCCCACCAGCGCCCCGTGATGAAATCCGTCCAGGTCAAAACACTTCCCATTGATCTCCGCCATCACATTCCGCGAGTAATTCGACCCATCCACATTCCCCGCCGTGTCCACGCCCACCGGCGTCCCGCCGCCCTCCACATCAATCGCGTCTTGGGGATATCCAATCCGCTCCATCCGGTTCTCCACCACGTCCACGCCGAACGCATGCCCCACCTGCACCGCGTCCCGCGCAATCTCCACAAACGTGTTCCGCCGCATCACCCCCGGCCCGTTCCGCACGTGGTTGTACCGCGAATGCGTCCACAGCGCGTTGCCCAATATCCGCGCGAACGACGAGTCTTCCACAACAAAGTTCGCCGTCCCATCCTCCAGCAAAACGCCCCCCGTCGTGTTGTTCCGCCCCTTCGCATTCCGCGACCCCGAATCACTGAACTGGCACCGCGCAATCCGCAACTTCCCCACCCCGCTCGCCAGCACCGCGAACCCGGCAATCTCGCTAAACGTGGAGTCTTCCAGAACAACCTCCGCACTCCCCACCAGCACAATCCCATTCCCCACATAATGGTCCGCAAACCGCCTGTCCGACGGCGGCAACGCCTGCCCCTGCGGCGCCGTGGCCCGGTTCCCGCGTACCGTCAACTTCCGCAAAGTCACCCGGCACGGGCCCTCAATGCGCAGCTCAGACGTCAGCGTCAGCCCTTCCCGCAAAATTTCCTGCCCCGTCACGCACGAAATCACCTCCCCGCCAAAAGCAGAAAAGGAGCAAACCGCGAGCAAGGACAGTATCCTGTTAACGATGGCCATTCATTTCCGCGACGCCTCATTGGCCCCGCTACAACAGGTTACCGTCTCCGCTCCCGATGGCGCTGTCATCGGTGTCATTGGGGAGGATGGCGCGGGCGTCCACCAACTGCTCCAACTCGCCACCGGCCTAGCCCAGGCGCACTCCGGCGAAGTCCGTTTCGACGCCGCCGCCCGCTACCTCGGCCCCCTCGACGCGCTCCAACTCGCCCCCGTCTCCACCCTCGCCCTCGACCACTCTCTCGCCTGCTGCGACGCGCTCGTCAAGGCCCGCGCCTTCACCGGCCTCGAACGCCTCCGCCGCACCGGCGCCACCATCCTCATCGCTTCCCACGACCTCGACCTGCTCCACCAGCTCGCCGACGAAATCTGGTGGATCCACGACGGCCGCCTCTACGCCAAAGGCGACCCCCGCGAAGTCAGCGCCCGCTATCTCCAACACATCGCCGCCCGCCATCGCGCCTGGGGCGAAACCGCCGGCGCGCCACTCGCCCCCGCCCTCCGCCGCGGCGACGGCCGCGCCGAAATCGTCGCCATCGAAACGCTCGGTGCCAACGGCGCCCCGTCCCTCGTCATCCAAAGCGGCGAACAGATGTCGGTCCGCATCACCGTCAAGTTCAACAGCGCCGTCGAAAATCCCGTCGTCGGCATGATGATCCGCACCCGCATCGGCTCGGAAGTCTACGGCACCAACACGGAGCTCGAACGCTACCCGCTCGGCGCCATGCAGCCCGGTCAAACGGTCCGCATCACCTACCGTTTCCCCTGCCAGCTCTGCCCGCAGGAATACGCCATCACCGCCGCCTCCCACGATGCCAACGGCGTCTGGCATGACTGGATGGAGGACGCACTCGCCTTCGCCGTAGCCGATACGCGCTACACCGCCGGCGTCGCCAATCTCCGCGCCGAAGTCCACGCCGAACGCCTGTAAGTGCGCCACCTCCTCCCGGACCTCGCCCCGCTCCAACGCCCCGGCGATTTCCGCCTGCTCTACGCAGGCCAGGCCATCTCCGGCTTCGGCTCGGCCGTCACGTATGTCGTGCTCCCCGTGCAGATGTACCAGCTCACCAAGTCATCCGTGATGGTGGGCCTGCTCGGCGTCGCCGAGTTCGTGCCCATGCTGCTCATGGCCTTTCTCGGCGGCGTGTTGGCGGACCGCTTCAACCGCCGCCGACTCCTTATGGTGGCCGACACGCTGATGACCGCCACGCTCATCGCGCTCACCATCAATGCCCTCCAACCCGCGCCCCACATCAACCTCCTCTTCGCCGCCGCGGCCTTCCTGGCGGCCCTGAATAGCGTCCACCGCCCAGCCATCGAAGCCATGACGCCCCAACTCGTCCGTGCCGACGAGATGACCGCCGTCAGCGCCCTGAACTCCATCCGCCACAACATCGCCTACATCGCCGGCCCCGGCCTCGCCGGCTGGATCGCGGTGAAGTACGGAGCCGCCGTCGCCTTCGGGCTCGACGCCGCCAGCTACCTCGCCGCTATCGCCGCCCTCCTCGCCATGCGCCAGAAGGTGTTCCAAAGCGGCGAAGAAGGCGCCATCACCTGGCACACCCTGGCCGAAGGCTGGCATTACGCGCTCGAACGCAAGGACCTCCTCGGGACCTATCTCATCGATATGAACGCCATGTTCTTCGGCATGCCCAACGCGCTGTTCCCCGCCTTCGGCGCCATCTTCGGCGAACAGAACGTAGGCTGGCTCTACTCCGCCGGCCCCGCAGGCGCGCTGCTCTGTAGCGTGACCTCCGGCTGGGCCAAACACATCGTGCACCACGGCCAGGCCATCGCCTGGGCGGCCGGGCTGTGGGGCGTAGCCATCATCGGCTTCGGGTTCTCGCAAAACCTCTGGCTGGCGCTCTTCTTTCTGGCCTGCGCCGGCGCGGCGGACATGGTCAGCGGCATCTTCCGCGGAACACTGTGGAACCAGACGATCCCCACCCGCCTCCGCGGCCGCACCGCCGCGATTGAAATGGTCAGCTACCTAAGCGGCCCCTACCTCGGCAACGCCGAAGCCGGCTTCGCCGCCCGCCTCCTCGGCCTCGGCCCCTCGGTGGTGGTGGGCGGCGTCCTGACAGTCGTAGGTTCCGTAGCCATCACCTGGGCGCTCCCCGCCTTCCGCAAATACCGCGCTCCGTCCGTCGTGCCGCCACCGGGCTGAACGCGCACTCCCGATTGCTCTAAAATCAAGTCATGCGAACGCTGCAGCCCCTCACCGCGAAACAACTCGCAACAGCCGAGCAGCGTCTGCTGAACCCCGCGCCAGGAAGCCGCATCGAAGCCGCCAGGAACTATGGTGTCGACCTCACGCTTACTATCGAACAATTGCGACTCACCCCAGCCGAACGCGGCCAAAAGCTGGAGGACGCCGCAACAGCACTTCTCCAGGTTCGTGGAATCGCACGTAGGCGCGCCTGATGCAATTTCAAAAGGCCATTCAGGCGCTTTGCGACAATGGCGTTGCATTCATCGTGGTCGGGGGCTATCGGCGACATTTCTAGGTAGCGCACGTATTACCTACGATCTCGATATCTGCTACTCCCGGGATCAGGCAAATTGCAAGCTGCTAGCCCTAGCACTCGCACCTTACCATCCGCGTCCACGCGGCTTCCCGCCTGAACTGCCTTTCATCTGGGATGAGACCACACTGGGGAACAGCGAGATCTTCACTCTGAAGACCGATATCGGAGAGATTGATCTCCTCGCCGAAGTGATCGGGCTTGGCGGATTTGAACAGGTAAAAACATACGCGATGTCGGTAGGGGCCTTTGAGCGGGAATTTTTGACGCTCGATCTGCCAGGCCTCATTAAGGCAAAACGCGCCGCCGGCCGGGAGAAGGATCTAGCCGCGCTTCCGGAACTGGAAAGCCTCCTCGAAGCAGACAGCGAGTAGAAGTCGACCGATGACGGCGCTACATTTCGGCAACCATACAATTCGGTTCGACCTGGAAAGAACACGGTCGGCGTACGCGCGGATTGAAAGCGGCGATGCCGAACGCTGCGGCTGCATTTACTGTCAGAACTTTGCGGCCCAACGGGAAACCATTTACCCCGAAGCGTTCCTGTCCTTGTTATTCCAACTTGGCGTCGACTGGAAGAAGGAAGCCGAAGTCACAGAGATCGATGGCGTCTACAACGGCTGGTTCCATTTCGCCGGCTCATGCGAGCAAACAGGAGATAGCGGCACCGACGCCACTCGGTTCCGGTTCCGCTTCGCCTCTCCAACCAGTTTCCCAAATCCGCCCGCCGATTTCGGCGATGTAGTCGGTGCGGTTGAATTCTACGCCACTCTCCCGTGGGTCCTCGCCGGCATCCCAAGAAACACCGTGCAGCCTCCGGGCTAGCCAGCAAACAAAACAGTCGCACAGCAAGCGCACAGTCACAACTTCCGGATGCTCAACGCCAAACGAGTTCCACCCGCCTCCTCATCTTCGCTCTACGACCGAGCAAACGCCACCAGCGGCGCCATGTCAAACCCATCCGCCCGCCGCAGCGCGCCAATATACCGTTCCCGCATCTCCCCCGCCTCCCGCAGCGTCGCCCGCCCCCACGAAAACCGCTCCCGCCCCGCCTGCATCAGCAGCAGATCCGCCACCAGCCGCGCATGCCGCCCATTCCCGTTCGGAAACGGATGAATCCACACCAGCTTGTGATGCAACCGCACCGCAATCTCGTCGGGCGAATAACTCTCAAACTCCTGCCACGCCGCGCAATCCTCCAACGCCTGCCGCAACGCCACCGGAATCAGCCAATGGTCAATCCCGATATTCCGCGCCGACGTCCGGAACCGCCCCGCCCACCGCCACACATCCCCGAACATCCGCTTGTGCAAAGTGCGGATAAACTTCTCATCCAAAATCGCCCGCCGCCGCCCCAAAGCCCAATCCTGCCCCCGCAATATGTTCGCCTGCTCCGCCTCGTCCAAATCCCGCCGGTAGGCGATATGCACCGGAATCACATCCTGCATCTCCTCCCACGTGAGCGGCGTCGCGCCATCCGCATGGCGAAATACGCCGCTCACGGCTCATCCCAAAGCCGTCGCGGATTCACCTCCCGCAGGAAGTCATCCACCAGCGCTTCCAGGTCCTCCTCCGGCACCGCCTGCCCTTCCAGCATCATCGAATGAGCAATCGGGTCCCGCCGCCGCCGCAACACCGCCAGCGCCCGCTCCCGGACTGTCTTTTCCAACGGCTTATTCGGCACCAGCGCGTACACCAACGTGCAATCCAGCGCCGCCGCGACTCGCCGCAACGTCGCCAGCTCAATCGTCCCCTTCGCCTCCGATTGCTCCAGCGCCGTCACCGATGGCTGCGTGATCCCCAGCCGCTTGCCTAACTGAGCTGACGACAACCCCAGTCCATCCCGGATCGCGCGAATCCAACCTCGCACCGGCACCGCGAACCGCGAAACCGGGCCGATCTCCCGGACCCGTTCATCCAGCCGCATACGCGGCAGCCCGTATTGTGCCCGTCCAATCATAGCTCACACCCTATACAATACTCTCATATCCATAGCCCACATTCAATACCTTTCTCCATAAACATAGCCTATACCCTATCAAAAAAGCCGTTCTCGCTTACAAAGGCCAATAAGTCATCCAGACTAATGAACCCCCAATCCGCCACCGATAGTAAAGAGCAGATGCGGATCTCGCGCCGGCACTGCCTCGCTGCCCTCGGCCTCCACGCCGGCTGCGGACGCCCATCCCGCCAACCAACAACAACAATCGAAAATCCCGATCACGCCCTACTCCACCTTCGCCGTACCCCAACCCCCATCCAGAAGCCAGTAACAAAGCTCGGCGGCCAACCCGTCTGGGTCGACACGCCCGCCTGGCCCCAATCCCGCAAACTCGGCATCCCCATGCTCTTCATCGGCCAGGTCGTCATCGAACCCGCCCTCTTCCACACCCCGCCCGGCCGCATCGCCTATATCTTCATCACCGGCGATCCACGCGTGGACGAAACCTGGGAACCCCGCGGCGGTGAAAACGCCGTCATCATCCAGCAAGTCCAACCTGGCCGCCAACCGGTCACCTCCGACGGGCCCAAACTCACCGAAACCATCTGGCGCGACGGCAAACCGATTCAGCTCGACATCGAACTCGAAGCCACCCTCGAATTCCGAGCCGAACCCGATCACATCGAAATCCCGCCCACCCAACTCTCCCCCAAAGCCCGCCAGAAACTCGGTCTTCAACTCGCCATCAACGAACAGAAAATCGGCGGCGCCCCGCACTGGGTCCAAACCGGAGAGCGCGCCCCCACAGACTTCAAACTGCTCCTGCAACTCAGCAACTTTCCCGTCACCGACGATTTCAGCGCCGACAACGAACGCATGCTCAACCCGAACTTCAACTTCGGCACCGGTACCGGCTACGCGATGATCAACGCCGCCGCCACCGAAGGCGTTCTCCTCTGGGAATGCGACTGATCCTTCCCCACCTGCTAAACTAGGTCACACCACAGTCTCCAGGTGGGCATAGTCCGCCCCCGCCCCTCCTAGTCGCAGCTTTGCCTTAAGGCCAAGATTGCCTTGCCACTCCACTCAGCGAGGTATACTCATGCGACTATTCGCGACGCTAGCCCTATTTACGCTAGCCCTCTCCGCACAGACATTCCGCGGCAACATCGCCGGTGTCGTCCAAGACCCCTCCGGCGCCGCCGTCCCCAATGCCGCCGTGAAACTGGAAAGCCCCACCACCGGCCTCACCCGCGCCGTCCTGGCCAACGCCACCGGCGACTTCACCATCGCCGAACTCCCCACCGGCAAATACACCATCTCCGTCACCCACCCGGGTTTCGAGTCGAAAAAGGTGGATAACGTCGAAGTCGTCGTCTCCCGTACCACCAACCTCACCCTCACCTTGGGCGTCGCCTCCCAAACTTCTCTCGTTGAAGTCAACGCCCAGGCCGTTTCCCTCGAAACCACCTCCACCGCCCTCACTGGCGTCGTCGACACCCGTACCGTCAAGGACCTCCCCTTGAACGGCCGCGACTTCCGCCAAATGCTGAAACTCGCCCCCGGTGTCAACGCCGCCAACAACTCGGTCAACGGCATGCGCACCTCCGGCAATAACTACCAGATTGATGGCGCCGACAACAACGACGCCTTCCACAACACCTCCGCCGTCAACCAGGGTGGCGTCTCCGGCATCGCCGGAACCCTCCTCCCCGTAGAAGCCATCGACCAGTTCTCCATCCAAACCAACGCCGGCGCCGACGTCGGCCGCAACGGCGGTTCTTCGGTCAACCTCGTCATCAAGTCCGGCACCAACTCGCTCCACGGCTCCCTCTATTACTTCAATCGCAACGAAGCCCTGGCCGCCGCGTCCCCCATTCAGCCCGTCGGCGCCAAAGCCCGCGCCATTCGCAACAACCAGTACGGCTTCTCCGCCGGCGGTCCGGTCCTGAAAAACCGCACGTTCTTCTTCCTCACCGGGGAAGGCCAGGTGGCCAAGGCCGCCAACTCCGCCCTCGCCACCGTACCTTCCGACGGCTGGGTCACCGACGCCCGCGCCCTCATGGCCACCTACGGCATCCCCGTCAACCCGCTCGCCACCAGCATGCTCAGCTTCTGGCCCGCCCGCACCAAATCGGCCGGCAGCGGTCTCAACAACTTCCTGAATGCCGACCCATCCAGCTACGACAGCTACAACGGCATCATCAAGATGGACCACCGCTTCAACGACAAGCACACCGTCTCCGCCCGCTACTTCGGCGGCACCGGCGCCCAAACCGCCCCCACCAGCTCCCAGCTGGCCGAATACTTCCAGGTGGCCCCCAGCCGCATGCACAACGTCTCGGTCGTGCTCAATAGCGTCGTCACCCCCCGCATGGTCAACCAGTTGACCCTCGGCACCAACTTCTTCCTCCAGGTCTTCAACGACGCCGATACCTCCATCGATCCCGTCGCCCTCGGCCTCAACACCGGCGTCACCGAACCCTCTCTCCGCGGCACGCCCACCACCACCATCAGCGGCTTCACGCCCGTTGGCGTCACCCAGCCCCTCGGCCGTATCGACACCACCGGCCACATCACCGATAACCTCTCCTACACCGTCGGCCGCCATCAGCTCAAAATCGGTGGCGAATACCGCCGCGCCCAGCTCGACGTGTTCTACGACACCAACAAGCGCGGATCGTTCGTCTTCGATGGTGCCCGCGGCCCCTGGTCGGCCTCCACCGCCAGCGGCAACCTCAAAGCCATGGCCGACTTCCTCGCCGGCTACACCAGCTCCAACGCCGGCGCCCAGATCGTTCGCGGCCAGCTCCAACGCGACTACGTCCAGAACTCCTTCGACTCCTGGATCCACGACACCTTCCAGATGACGCCCACCTTGAGCCTCAACTTCGGCGTCCGCTTCACCTACCACGGCCCCCTGAGCGACAAGAAGGGAACGCTTTCCACCTTCGTCCCCGGCAAAGGCTTCATCGGGCCAGGATCGGGCCTCGATACGCTCTATGCCCGCGATCTGAATAACTTCACCCCGCGCGTCGGCTTCGCCTGGACGCCCAAGAAGAACGGCAAAACCGTTCTCCGCGGCAGCTTCGGCTTCTTCAACGACGTGCCCCCGCTGAACTTCATCGTGGCCAACACCGGCATGCCCAATGGCGGCTCCGCCGGCGTCCATGCCAACCCCGGTGGCACGGCCCCGGTCTATTCCATCGCCCTCAGCTCCATCAACTTGACCAGCGGTACGCCAATCTTCGGAACCGCCAACCCGCGTCCGCCCTTCGGCGCCTTCTCCATGAGCCAGGACTTCCGCACGCCTTATGTCATCAACATGAACCTGAACGTGCAGCAGCAGCTCTCGGCCGGCACCATTCTCCAGATCGGCTACGTCGGCTCCCAGGGCCGGAAGCTGAGCCTGCTCCGCAACATCAATGCGCCCGTCCCCGGCACCACCGGCACCGTCCAGAGCCGCCGTCCCTTCAACGGGGCCTACCCGGATCTGGCCGCCATCAACGAGCTCAACTCTATCGCCAACTCCAACTACAACTCCATGCAGGTCCAGCTCCGCCAGACCATGTGGAAAGGCCTCACCGGTGTGCTCAACTACACCTGGAGCAAGGCCATCGACAACGGCTCGGACGTCCGCAACAACCTGCCGACGAACTCCTATGACCTGCGCAATGAAAAGGGTCCGTCCAGCTTCGACACCCGCAACATGCTGACCGCCTTCTTGAGCTACGAAGTTCCCGTGTTCGGCAAGGCGATGCCGCTGCTGACGAAGGGCTGGCAGTTGAACTCGCTCTTCACCGCCCACGGTGGCCAGCCGTTGAACCTGCTCGCCGGCACCAACATCAGCACCTCCGGTGACGGTCGCGACCGCGTCAACGTTGTCGGCGATCCTTTTGCCAATGTCGTGCCGCTCGTCAACACCCGTTCGGTGCGCTACTTCAACCCGGCGGCCTTCGCGGCGCCAGCCGCGGGCACCTTCGGCAACATCGGCAGAAATGCCATCTACGGTCCCGGTTTCGGCGCCGTCGATTTCAGCATCTTCAAGCAGACCCCGATCACCGAAAAGATCTCGACGCAGTTCCGCTTCGAAATCTTCAACCTCACCAACCGGACGAACTGGGCCAATCCCGGGACCTCGCTCGCCGCCACCGCCGGATTCGGTATCATGACGAACACGCGGAACGGCAACGGCGCCCCCGGCATCGGCGTTGGCGAACCCCGTAACATTCAGTTAGCCTTGAAGTCCATCTTCTAGCTCGCTGCCTGAAGGAGTGCAATGCGATTTGTTGCCATTCTAGCCTTGGGCGCCTGCGCGGTCTCCGCGCAGGCGCCCAAGCGCTCAATAACCGACGCCGAAGTGAAAAAGGTCCATAAATCGGCCCTTTTCATCGATACGCACAACGACGTCACCAGCCGTACCGTCACCGGCTTCGATATCGGCAAGGCCGCCAACGACGGGCATACCGACATCGTCCGCTACCGCGCCGGCGGGTTCGGAGCCCAGTTCTTCGCCGTCTATGTTGCCGCCAACTACGTCGAAGGCAACCGTAGCGCCCACCGCGCCATGGAGATGATCGACACGGTCCGCCACGACATCATCGGCAGATACCCGAACGATTTCGCGCTCGCTTTGACCGCCGATGACGTCATTCGCGCCCGCAAACAGGGCAAAATTGCGTCCTTAATGGGCATCGAAGGCGGCCACGCCATCGAAGACAGCCCACGCCTGCTCCGCGACTTTTACGCGCTGGGCATCCGCTACATGACGCTAACCCATTCGAATACAAACACTTGGGCCGGTTCCTCGGGCGATCTCGATGGCCGCACCAAAGGCCTCACCCCCCTCGGCAAAGACATTGTCCGCGAAATGAACCGGATCGGCATGATGGTCGATATCTCGCACGTCAGCGACAGAACGTTCTGGGATGCGCTCGAAGTGAGCTCGGCCCCGCTGCTGGCCAGCCACTCCTCGTGCCGCTCTATCTCTAACATTCCACGGAACATGACCGACGAAATGATCGTCGCCCTGGCGAAGAAGGGCGGGATGGTCCAGGTGAACTTCGGCTGCGAATTTCTGAGCCAGAAATCGGCCAATACCTCGACGTTCGGTAACCCCGCCATTCGCGAAAAGCTCGCCGCCGCGATGAAAGACTTCAAAGGCACGGTCGAAGAGCGTCGCGCCAAATTGGCAGAAGTCGTTAAAACGATAGGACTTAAGACCGTTCCCGCTACGCTCGACGACGCCGTTGCCCACATTGATCACATCGTCAAGATCGCTGGCATCGACGCCGTTGGCATCGGCGCCGACTACGACGGCGTCGATTGCGTCCCCGTTGGCCTGGAAGACGTCAGCAAAATGCCGAACCTCACTCGCGCACTCCTCGAGAAGGGCTACACGGCAAAGGACATCCGCAAGATCTACGGCGAAAACACGCTGCGCGTGATGCGCGCCGCGGAGAAAGCGCGTAAGTAGTTTATTTTCCTTCGAGTAGGAAGGTAGGCGTGATGCCAACGGCGGTGGAGAAGCCGGTGGTGGCAGGCGTCAACCACGTCGAGCAGCTCTGCACTTTGCCGATACAGACATGGGGGTGAACATCCACCGCCATCTCTTTCATGTCCATCATGCCGTAGACGCTGATCGGGAACTTCGCCGTCACCGGGGCCACGACTTCCTGCACCACGTAGCGTTCGCGAATGGCGCGCTTCACGGCCCGGTCCCACTGCACGTCATCCATGGAAGTACCTTCAAATACAGGCATTTCCGAGCCATCACTGTTCGGCCGGAGGACCAGTTTCGTCCGGTTCTTGACCACGAAATCCGGCAGATCCACCGTTTCCCCGCCCCACTGCACTTTGCGTTCACCCATCACCCGGGTGGTGGGAATCAAGGCGCGAATGGCTTTCCGTTCGGCCAGCGGGAACTTGGCGATCAACGTTTCGTCGGTCATCAGGTCCAGCATCGCTTTGCGCTGGGCAATGTCGCTGCGGAAACTGTTTACGACGCACACAGCGCCTTCCCGGTAGGCTTTCACCAGCGGATGCACGGTCAAATCGTACTTCACCAGGAATTCATGGGTGCGCACGCGGCGATAGATGATATCGATCACGAATTCGCCTTTGCGCAGTACACCGTTCTTGTATTCGAGCTGTTCGGGGCTGACGACTTCGGTCGGATTGCCGTGGGCGGTGAAGTAGTCGGCGAGCAGATGATGCTCGCGGGACTCGATAGTTTCAAACGGTTGTTTGAACTCTAAGATACCAATTTGTGCTGTTTTTCGCCCTCCAAAGTCCCTAAAAGCTTTCAAAAGTG
>JBIKOG010000445.1:0-3391 GCA_044358225.1 Bryobacteraceae bacterium
GTCACCACAATCTCCAGCGTCCGCGCCGCCGTGTTCCAGTTCATCTCCGTCTTGCTGTAGTGGAACGTGTGCGCGCCCACCGCCGCGCACACGCCCAAAATCAACAACAACCGCATCAGTTCGCCGGGTCCTTCGGCTTCAACTCCCGCATCGGGTTCACCTTGTCCCGGTCTTCCTTGAAGATCGTGAACTTCGATTTCACCGCCCGCCGCGGCCAGTAGTTGTTCGTCGTATCCGCGTCGGCCGTCTCCAAATGCGGATCCAGCACGATGGATTTGATCTCCTTCCGCGTCGCGATAATCTTCTCAACGGCGATGTTATTCCGCCGCCAGATCTCCGCCGCAATCCGCAACTCCTCCTTCGTCCCGTCGCTGAATTCCACCTGCAGAATCACCGGCATCACCAGTCCACCCAGGTTCTTCAACCCCACGGAGTAGAAGTTCATCGAAGGATCAAACAGCTTCCGTTCGTCGTCCTCAAACTGCTTCGTCCACGCCTCAAACGCCTTCTTCTCCGAAGGCAGCACCGTGAACTCATCGTACTTGTTGTAGAAGTCGATCAACTCCGGATAATCCTCCACCCGCTTCCGCAAAGGCTTGTTCCGCTGCGCCGCCAGTGTCACCGGTTCGGCCTCTTTTTCCTTCTTCGAAATCGGCTTCTCCACGTCCGGATTCTGCGTGTCCACCTGGTACTGCTTCACTTCATCAATCGAGATATCCACCAGCTCCGTCGTGTAGAACCACCCGTGCCAGAACCAATCCAGATCGGTCCCAGACGCATCCTCCATCGTCCGGAAGAAATCCGCCGGCATCGGCCGCTTGAACATCCACCGCCGGGCATATTCCTTAAACGCGAAGTCGAACCGCTCGCGCCCCAGCACCGTCTCGCGCAGGATATTCAGCGCCGTCTCGGTCTTGTGATACGCGTTCCCGCCCAGGTCCACAATGGACTCCGAATTCGTCATGATCGGATCGTGTCCCTCGCCCTTCATGTACTCCACAATCTTCGACGGCTCCCCGCGCCGTGACGGATAGTTGTCCTCCCACTCCACCTCCGCCAGATACTGCAGGAACGAATTCAACCCCTCGTCCAGCCACGTCCATTGGCGTTCGTCGTTGTTCACCACCATCGGGAAGTAGTTGTGCCCCACCTCGTGGATCACAACGCTGATCAGCCCATACTTCGTCCGCGCCGAATAGGTCTTATCGTCCTTCGGCCGCGGCCCGTTGAAACAGATCATCGGGTACTCCATCCCGCCCACCGGCCCGTTCACGCTGATCGCAATCGGGTACGGATACTCAAACGTGTACCGCGAATAGATGTTCAGCGTGTGGATAATGGCGTGCGTCGAATACCGTTCCCACAGCGGATTGCCTTCTTTGGGGTAGTACGACATCGCCATGATCGTCTTGCCGTTCATCACGTGCCCCTGCGCGTCCCACGCAAACTTCCGCGACGACGCAAATGCAAAATCCCGAACATTATCGGCGTGGAACACCCACGTCTTCTTCCCCGTCGGTTTGTTCTTCTCGTTCGCCGTAGCTTCGGCCTCGGTCACAATCATGACCGGCTTCTTCGCCGTCCGCGCCGTCGTCAGCCGCTGCCGTTGCGCCGCCGTCAACACCGCGTCCGGGTTCTGCAACACCCCGGTCGACGCCACGATGTGGTCATTCGGCGCCGTAATCCGAACCTTGTAATTCCCGAACTCCAGCGTAAACTCGCCCGTCCCCAGGAACTGCTTATGCTGCCAGCCGTTCACATCGTTATAAGCCGCCATCCGCGGGAACCACTGGGCAATCTCGTACAGCCAGTTCCCGTCTTTCGGAAAGAACTCCGCCCCCGTGCGCCCGCTCACGCGCTTGGAGTTGTTGATCTTGTAATCCCAGTTGATCGTAAAGACAAACGACTTCCCCGCCGCCAGCGGCGCCGGCAAATCCACCCGCATCATCGTCCGGTTGATGTGCTTGTGTAGCTCCGTCCCGGCCGCGTCTTTGACGTTGCCAATGTGATACCCGCCGTCAAACTGGTCATCCATGAACCGGCGGAACGTCGGCAGCGGAAACTTCTTCCAATCCGGCGCCGTCTCGGTCAGCCCGGTGTCCGAATGCGGCTCCCAGATGTTCTGGTCCAACTGCAGCCACAGATACGTCAGCGTGTCCGGCGAGTTGTTGTGATACGTAATCGTGGCCCGGCCGATGATTTTCTGATTCTGATCGTCCAGCTCCACATCTATGTCATAGTCGGCCCGTTGTTGCCAATATTTATGACCCGGCGCCCCCGAAGCGGTGCGGTAGTCGTTAGGCGTCGGAAGGATCTCTTCCAACTGCCGGAACTTATCGATCGGGCTCTTTTTGTTCTGCGCCGCCAGGTGTAGCGACACAAACAAGGCCCCCAGAAGCAGCCTGCGTATCATGATTTAACCTAACGAACTTCCCCCCTTTCCGGCAACAAGTGGAACGGAAAAGCAAAAACGAACCAAGCCCCCCACCCACCGATAGCCGTATCCTGAAAAGAGTCATGCACCCACCCGTTGAAATCGCCGAGCCCAAGCCATCCGTCTCTCTCGGCATGTTCGGGATGATCCTGGTCCTCGCCGCCATCGGGGCTTTCTTCATCGCCCTCGCCGTCGCCTACGCCTTCGCCATCCAGGACCGCCCCGCCCAACCCAACGTCCATCTCTCCAACTGGTTCTGGGTCTCCACCGGCTTCATGCTCTTAAGCTCCGGCGCCCTCCAATGGGCCCGCCGCGATCTCCGCATGGCGCGCCTGGCCCCTTACCGCATGGGCCTCTGGCTCACCTTCGGCCTCGGCGTGCTCTTCCTGATCACCCAGCTATTGGGCTGCCAGGACCTCGCCACCCAGGGCGTCTACGTCGTCGGCAACCCCCGCGGGTCTATGTACTACGTCTTCAGCGGCATCCACGCCTTCCACCTCCTCGGCGGCCTCGGCGGCATGTACTGGCTCATCCGCCGCGCCGGCGATCTCACCGATGGCGAAGAGCAACCCCTCCGCAAGCATCGCGCCGCCGCCAAGAACACCGCCGCCTACTGGCACTTCATGGGCGTCCTCTGGGTCGGCCTGCTGATCCTACTCTTCGCCTGGCAATAATTAAATTGGTGCCAGGCACCAATTTAATCTTTCCAACTCTCCCAAAACGTCTCCAGACAACAATTTCAACACTCCCGGCAGCGTCCGGTGATCGCTCGCCGCGCCCGCCCCCCAAATCCGCGTCTCCACCACCGCACCGGCAGCCAAATCACACAACCGAACTGCCTTGTTCATTAAATTGGGTCGCGGTAGGGACGAATCTCACGACCCGCCCCCCGCACAGATCCGTACGAGCGGCACTACCGCATACGGCTCCTACCGCAAATAAGTAGCGTCAAAACGA
>JBIKOG010000446.1:0-3356 GCA_044358225.1 Bryobacteraceae bacterium
CCCTGCCGCACCAGCTCACAAGCATCGATGAAATGCTTTGCTGACCGCTGCATCGTCCCCGCCTGCACCACGCGGTTATACTTCCGCGCCGCCTGCACCATCTTGTACCCATCGGCAATGGTGACGCTGATCGGCTTCTCAACATAAACATCTTTCCCGGCCTTACAAGCCTCCACGGCCATGTACGGGTGCCAGTGGTCCGGCGTCGAAATGCAAACCGCGTCAATCGATTTATCCGCCAGAATTTCCCGGAAATCCTTCACCGCCCGCGCCACGCCCGTGGCCTGCGTCTTGGTCTTTTCAACGGCCGCGTCCAGCGTCGGCTGATAGATATCGCACACCGCCGCCACGTGCAGTTTGTCCTGCTTCATCGCGGCGTTCATGTTGCCCATGCCCATGCGGCCCATGCCGATAAACGCGGTCTGCAACGTGTCGTTCGCGCCGAACACGCGCCCGGTGAAAAGGTTCGTCGTAAAGGCGGCCGCGGCCGACTTCACCAGGTCTCGACGTAAGGTTTGGTCTGACATAACTTTGTGGGAATTCTATCACGCCACCCTCAGATCCTAAGCCGTTCCCGCCGCCTGCAAATACTCCCAAACCTCGCTCTGCCCGAAGTGCTTCGCCGCCCCTTCGGCAGTCGCCCGATAAAGATCGTCCTTGATCGTCCGATCCGCGCCGCGCTTGACCAAAAGCCGGACAACTTCCAGCTGCCCATACTGCGCGGCCATGTGCAGCGCCGTGATTCCCTGTCCATGCGAAAGCCCGCCAAACGTGGCCTTTTGATTGATATCCGCCCCGCAATCCAGCAGCCACGCAACAGCCTCCGGGCGATTACACACCGCCGCCCAGATCAGCGGCGTGCCCCGATACGGATCGGCGTCCAGCCTCGCACCAGCTTCCACCAGCCGGGCCAGCACGGCAATTCGCCCGCTTTTGCACGCCCATACCAGCGCTTCGTCCAACACCTCCTGCGGATCCGTCGTTGGCTTCCAGTCCGGAAACCCACCGTGCGGACGATAAAACCCCCGCGCCGCACAAGCCTCCGGCGTCAGTGTCCCATCCGCGCCGAAGCACGCCTCCACAAGCTCCGCCCGACCAAGCCCTGCGGCAACACGCAGATTGTTCGGTGCCACGAAGTCGCGGCCCAACAGCTCGGCCACCTCGCGATGTCCCCAGAACAGCGCGACGACGAGCGGTGTGCCGCCCGCGCCATGCGCCTCCAAGTCCAGAGCGGCGCCTCGCTCAATCAGCATCCCTGCTATCTCGCAGTGGTTCGCATAAGCCGCCTGATGCAGCGGCGTCCAACCCCGATTGTTGCCCTGACTGACGTCCGCCCCCGCCGCCAACAGCGCCTCCACCGCCGGAACGTTCGCGAAGCTGACAGCCAGGTTGAGAAGCGTATTGCCATTCGTGCCACGCTCGCCGGCCAGCCGCGGATTCGCACGCAGCAATGCCGCAAACTGCCCTACATCGCCCGCGCGCAACGCGCCATACGCGCCCAAAAACGGCTCCGCGCGCGCCGCATCGGCATTCGCAGCCAATACGCTCACCCGGCTCGCCAATTCGTCCCACGTTTCGAACCCGTGCTCCCGAGCATAGACCAACAGCGCATCTTCCACCGTGAACGGCGCTTGCCGAATCTCCTCATCGCTCCAATCACAGAAGCGCGGATGCCATTCCCGAATCTGCTCCAGCGCCGCCGGGCCGGCGGAGCTCCTCGTCCGCAGCAAGCCGTGCACACGGTCCATAATCCAAGCCAAATCCGTCTCGTAGAACCGAGTGTGCCCCAAGCGGGCAGACGGTTCAGCGTGTGCCTTCAGCTTGGGCCAACTGGCAAATCCCTGTTCCCTCGCAAGTGCAAACTGCGCATCATGCAGCGACACATGGACGCGCACTTCACTGTCATCCGCCGCCGCCCAACGGGTGTGATAGCGGCGCAGCCGGGACAACGAATCAGCGTCTCCAACTCGCATCGCCCGCAACAACTCGCGGGCCTGCTTCTTCTGTTGTTCAAGGTGCAAGACAGACTCCTTCATCTGCCTGGTCCGCATGTCAGGCGAAAGAGGCTCAACTCCCGACAGACGCCTCAAAGGAGCAGGTGGGCGCAGCCCTTTCCGCGGACAGGACGCGTCCTGCACGCGACCAAACTGTGATTCTACCAAAGTCGAAAATTCGCGAAGAAATCACGCCAACCCATCCGAGACGATTTGTATTGGGGGAGTGGTATCCTCGACGCGTGCCAATGTGGCTCAAGACCATCGCTCTCGCCGCAGCGTGTGCCGCAAAGTTCGCTGCCGCGTTTGGCCTCATCGGGGTTGGCGGGGCAGTTCTATCCAGCTCTCTGCAACCAGCCGCCGCTCCCAATGTTGTCTTCGGCATTCTTCCCGTCGTCGCAGGTATCTGGCTCACCTTCCATGCCCTCCGGTCCCTGGCCCAAATGTTCTCGCGCAGGCTGACCAGGTGGTCGATCGGGCCCGCCTTTGCAATCGCCGCCGCAATCTTCGATCTTGCTGCATTCTCGAGCTACCGGCAGTTCGTCGACAACTCAATCACAGTGGAATGGAACTCCGTTTATGGCACCTTCAGCTGGGGCAAAGGCGCCGTACAACTTCCGTCAGGATTCAAGTACGAACGCGACCAGGGAATGGACACCCTGATGGGCCATTTCACTTCGGCCGACGGAACCCTGGTCGTCCAACACGACATCGGTGAGTTCGCCGGCGAACACAACACAACGCGCGGTACAGAATCAATCACCGAAGGCGCTCGTATCAAGCGGAGACGAGCGACGAGAACGGATGCCACCGGGCAGAGCCGAACGTTCGCGCAGGTGTCGTTCCCAGATAGCGGTTGTGCTACTTTCCATCTCGATTCCCCCAACGAAAACGCCGCAGCCACGATCGAATTCATCGCCCATACCTATCGCCCCACCGACTGGAAGCCAGCGTGGCTGCGGCCCATGCTTCCCGAACTACTCCGCTCGGATTGTCGCGCTGGGTTCAGCTTCCCCTTCGACTAGCCTACCCCCACTCAAACCCGGCAATCGCATACACATCCCTGGCCGTCGGAACAGCCCGCCCCCGCACCATCCGCAACAATCGCCGAGCCGGCGCAAACCCCAACCGCCCCGCCACCCCAGCCGCCGCATGCCCCGGAAACAGGTCCCACATCGCCCGCCCCCGCCCGCCCAAAACCGCCCGCGCCACCCCCTCCACCGCTGCATCCGAACTCCCATAACAAGGCCCAAAATAAAACGCCGAACTCCCCGCTCGCCCCGCTCCCCACGCCCCGTCACCCTCCGCCCAAGCGTCCACCGGCACCGCCGGCGAATGGCGCAACGGCCCCCCAAACCGCCC
>JBIKOG010000239.1:0-11523 GCA_044358225.1 Bryobacteraceae bacterium
GCTCCGGCCGACCAGAAATCGAAGGTTTGCGACTACTTCGGTCGCGTGTATCCGCAGTATCGTGGCGACAAAAAGGGCATGGACGAGCTGAAGGCCAAGGCCGCAGCGGAAGTGTTCCCGGCCGCCGATTTCGCCATCAAGACGAAGCAGCAGGAAGACATCGAACAGCTGGAAGAGCTGAAGAAGACCAACCCGCAGCTGGCCATCTGGGTTCAGATGAAGCAGGAACTGACGGGCGCCGGTGGCGCGGCCTACTCCGAACAGCTGAAGGGCGCCGCCCTGCCGAAGTTCAAGGGTAAGGTTGTTTCGATGGACCCGCCGACGAACCCGAAGAAGATTGTGGTCGGTATTTCGGACGCTTCGGCGCCGGAAATCACGATCGAAATCGACGACAAGGGCTTCCTGCCCGGCAAGGTTGAACCCGGTACGGAACTGGAATTCGAAGCCGTTGGCAAAGAATTCACGGCCGATCCGTTCAACTTGACGGTAGTCGCGGAGAAAGAAAAGATCACCGGCTGGACGGGCAAGGCAACTGGCCCCGCCGCTGGGAAGAAGGCCGCGCCGAAGGGCGGCGGTGTCGTGAAGAAGAAGAAGTAAGTTCCCGGCTTCACCGGGTACGAAAAAAGGCGCTGCTTCGGCAGCGCCTTTTTCGTTTTTGGTGAAGAACTTTCTTAGCGGAGAGCTTCGTTGAGATCGCGGTCGAAGGCGCGAATGGCGGTGACCTGTTCGGCAGTCGCCATTACCTCAAAACCCCGGCCGACAAACACGCCCTGTTCGCCCCGCCACAGCAGTGGCGCAAAGCCCTGCTCGGTGACCAGGCCGGGCGTGCCGACATTGCCGAAAGCGCCGTTGCGCTTTTCGACCAGGGAGGCGAACCCGTCCCGGGAGAAGACGTAGTGGGTGGGGATATGCAGATCCGGGACCAGTTCAATTTTAGCGGCCAGGATGCGTTCCAACTTTTCGAGGATAACCGGGTCCATTACATTTTGTAGCGGCCGAGATCCTCGTCGTTGAGGCTCTCCAACCATTTTTTCAATTCGTCGTTGGTGACTTTGTCGGAGACCGAACTGGTGGCCTTCGACGTGCGAATGACCTGCTCTTCGACGTAGATCGGACAGTCAGTGCGCAACGCCAGCGCCAAGGCGTCGCTGGGCCGGGAATCGACGCTGATCATCTCGCCATCTTTTTCCAGCCAGATCATGGCGTAGAAGGTATCGTCCCGCAGTTCGCTCACCACCACTTTGCGCACGTCGGCTTGCAAGCCGCAGAGCAGGGTCTTGATCAGGTCGTGCGTCATCGGCCTGGGTGTGGAGACCTTCTCGATCTCCAACGCAATCGCATTGGCTTCGTACATTCCCACCCAGATGGGCAGAATGGTCCCACTGCTCACGTCCTTCAGAATTACGATCGGGGTCTGTGTGACCGGATCCATCATCAGGCCGCGGATCTTCATTTCTACTTCCATTGCCCGCTCCTCAATTCCATTACAACACTATCAAACCGCAACTGCTTCCTCTATCGCTTCCCCGACGAGAGAAGCAACGCCGGAACGGGTTACCAGCACGTCCAGATAGGTTCCCTCCAGGCGAGCGGCGGGTCCATCGGCGTGCGTAAAATTCACGGTCTTGTGCTGCATCGACTTGCCCACCCACTGGCCGGTCGCGTTATTGAAGTATTCGACGTGTACCTCTTCGACACTGCCCACATAGGCGGCGTTGTTGCGGATGAGAATCGTGCGCTGGTGCTCCACAAGGCGAAGCAGGCGCCGGCCTTTTTCTTCTTCCGGCACTGCGTCCACCATGTGCATCGCGGGCGTGTTCGGGCGCGGCGAGTACTTGAAGCTGAAAATGCCGTCGTAGCCGACGACGTCCATCAGGTTCAGTGTTTCCTGAAACTCCGCCTCCGTCTCGCCAGGGAAGCCAACGATGAGATCGGTGGTGATGGCCATTTTGCGGCGGGCATTCTTCATCCACTCGATGCGCTGCATGTATTGCTCAATCGAGTACTGGCGCTGCATGGCTTCGAGAATCCGCGTGGAACCGCTTTGAACCGGCAGGTGGATGTGATTGCAGAGCGTGGGAACGTCGTCGATGGCGTCGATGATGTCCTTGGTGAAGTCGCGAGGGTGGGACGTGGTGAAGCGCACGCGGCGAATGCCGGGCACCTGACCGACGGCGGCCAGCAACTGGGCGAAATTGGCCTGCGAAGCCGAGGGATCGCGGTAGCTGTTGACGTTCTGGCCGAGCAGTGTGATTTCGGTGTAGCCGGTGTCGACGAGCTTCTTCACTTCGTCGAGAACACTGGCCAACGTGCGGCTTCGCTCCGGGCCGCGGGTATAGGGCACGACGCAATAGGCGCAGCTTTTGTCGCAGCCTTCGATGATCGTCAGGAACGCCCGGAACGGGGTGTCGCGCCGGGTGAGGGGTGTCTCGAACGTCTCGTCGGTATCGAGGCTCAAACCCGTGACGCGCCGTTCGCCCTGTTCGATCCGGACCAGCAACTCGGGTAGCTTTGTATACGACGCCGAGCCAACCACCAGGCTGACATGCGGGGCGCGCTCAAACACCTTTTCGCCTTCCTGCTGCGCCACGCAACCAAGCAGGCCGACGACTTGTTTCGCGCCGCCCTTCTTATGATGCTGGAGTCGATTGAAAACCTTTTGCTCCGCCTTGTCGCGGATCGAGCAGGTATTGAACAAAACGAGATCGGCGTGATCGGCCGTTTCCACCTGATTGTAGCCACGTTGCATCAGAGTGCCGATCACCTTTTCGGAGTCGTGCACGTTCATCTGGCAGCCAAAGGTCTCAATATAGAAAGACTTCATTCCTTACCATTATAGAGATTGCTCCGCTAAGGGCTTTACCCGATTGCAGCGAATAGCGTTCGCACCTACGATCGAAGCATGCGGTACCTCGCCTTTTTGTTCCTTGCCGTTATTGCCGTTGGGCAGCAACAGCCGCGCAGCCAGACCGATGTCTACACCTACGACGCCAATGGGCGCCGGACGCTGGCCGGCCAGCAGGTGGCCGGAGCGGGCGGGTCGGAGCAGTCGGTGCGGAACTTGAACGGCCGGGTGGCGCCGTTGGAGAAGGTAGAGGAGAAGGTCCTCAGCGACAACGGGACTGAGCGCGTAGTCGAAAAGACGATTCGCCCTTTTGACGCGAATGGGAATCCGCAACCGCCGCAACGGGTACGAGTGACCGAGCGGAAGGAAGGCGACGGCGCCCGGACGATTGAGACCCAGGTTTTCAATGGGAACATCAACGGGGGCTATTCGCTGGCGGAACGCAGTCAGGCGACCGAACGCACCAGCAACGGACGGACGACGGTGGAGACACAGGTGGCGAGGCCGACTTTGAATGGCGGGCTCGACACGGTGGAGAAGCGTAGCACGACGATTGTGAAGACCGGGGAGAAGACGAGCGAAGATACGTTGACCTACCGGAAGGACGCGAGTGGGTCTTTTTTTACCGCGGCGAGGGCGGTGAAAGAGAGCGAGACGAAGGCGGGCCGCACGGTGGAGAACACAGCCACTTATATCAGCGGCGAACGCCGGCAGTTGGAACTCTCCGGGCAGACGGTGGCTGAGACGGTGAAGCGCGCCGACGGGTCGGAATCCAAGCAGATTAGTGTCTTCGGTATGAACGCGCCGGGGCGGCCGGCGACGGGACAACCGGCGCTGCGCGAGCAGCAGTTGATTGAGAAGAACAAGACCGCGGGCGGGATTGTGGAAACCCTTTCGGTGCGACGCCCGGCAGTGGACAACCCGAACGCGCTGGGGCCGGCGCAAAAGATCAGCGAGAAGGTCTGCACCGGACCCTGCCAGTAGCCGTGGCGCTATAAACTAGGGGAATGCCCTTCCCCATTGATCGGCCCCGCCGCCTTCGCCGTTCCCCCGCCATGCGTGATCTGGTGCGGGAGACACATCTGCAGCCTTCGAATTTCATCCTTCCGCTGTTTGTTGTGGAGGGTGAGGGGATTCGGAAAGAGATCAAATCGATGCCGGGCAACGCGCAGTTGTCGGTGGATGAGTTGGTGAAAGAGGCGCGGGAGGCGAAGTCGCTGGGCGTGGGCGGGGTCATCCTGTTCGGGATTCCGAAACACAAGGACGAGGAAGCTACCGGCGCCTACGACGATGAGGGGATTGTGCAGCAGGCCGTGGCGGCACTGAAGAGCGAGGTGCCGGGGTTGCTGGTGGTCACCGATGTCTGCAACTGCGAATACACCAGCCACGGACATTGCGGAAAGATCATCGACGATGACGTGGACAATGACATCACGCTGAACTGGCTGGCGCAGGGGGCCGTGAGCCATGCGCGGGCCGGCGCCGATATCGTGGCGCCGAGCGACATGATGGATGGGCGCGTGGGCGCGATTCGTGCGGCGCTCGATGACGCGGGATTCTCGCACATCCCGATCATGAGCTACGCGGCGAAGTATGCCAGCAGCTTCTACGGCCCATTCCGCGACGCCGCTGAAAGTGCGCCGCAGTTCGGTGACCGGCGCAGCTACCAGATGGATCCGGCCAATGCGAGAGAGGCGCTGAAAGAGATGGCGCTGGACCTGGAAGAGGGCGCCGACATGCTGATGGTGAAGCCGGCGATGCCGTATCTGGACATCATCAAGGGGGCGCATGAGAACTTCGACGTGCCGATTGCGGCCTATCAGGTGAGTGGCGAATTCTCGATGATTCAGGCTGCGGCGCGCAACGGGTGGATCGATTTGGAGCGGGCGATGATGGAATCGCTGACATGCATCAAGCGCGCCGGGGCAAGCATCATCCTGACCTACTTTGCAAAGGATGCATCGCGGCTGTTGTAATAGCTGCGATGAAACTCAATCGCCGTCAACTCGCACAGGCAGCAATGGCTGCTATTCCGGTCGCTGCGCAAAGCAATGGCGCTGCGCGCGTCACGCATGGTCCATTGCTGGGCAGCCAGGGGGCAAGTGACGTTTGGGTCTGGGGCAGAACCGAGCGGGCCGGAGCACTTCGGGTTCGTTATGGCACGACGGCCGGAGCGCTCGACCAAATTTCATCTGCCGTTGCCACCTCGCCCGACCACGACAACACAGCATGGATTCATTTGACCGGGCTGAAATCGAATACACGCTACTACTATCAACTGGACGGCGGCGGCCAGGCGGGAACGTTCAAAACGCATCCTTCGCCGGATGACTACCGGCATCGCGATACCAATCCGCGCGGGTTGTTCAACTTCTCCTTCGCCTTCGGTTCCTGCGCCAACCAGAAGACCGACTTGGAACTGCCCGCCTACAAGGTGATGAACCGCCAGCATGCGCCGAAGGTGCTTTTCAGCGTTATGAACGGCGACTGGCTGTATGAGGAGAAACGCGACTATCCAGCCACGGAGTGGCGCAAACAGGTAGGCATCAGCGAGGCCGAGACGCCGCGCATTGTGAAACTCGCGCCGTCGATTACTGGCGTGTGGGAGAACTATAAGCTGTATTTGGATCGGGGCAAGCCGCTTTCGGAGTGGCACCGGAACGTGCCCGGCTATTTCACAGCGGATGACCACGAGATTCTGAACGACGTCTACGGCACCGGTTCGGCAGGGGTGAAATCCCGGGAAGCCACGTTCCGCGACATCTCCATGCAGGGCTGGTACGACTACATCAACGGCTCCGCGCCGCTGGCGACAAAGCAGGGTTTGCATTTCGGCGAGGCGACGCTCGCCGGTGACGTCCTGACCGATTCGCAGGCGGATTTTCTGGCGTTGAACAAAGACGAAATCGCCAACCTGCACATCCATTGGGGCGGCCAGCGCGCCGGTGTCCCCCCTGGTCAGAATGCGGGGCCGGGCAATCCGAACTCCGGCGTCTACAGCATCGTCACCATCCTGGACAAGCACCGGATTCGCATTACGCCGGGCGCTACACAGAACGGCCCGTGTACTTACTCGATCGGGCGTCACAACTACTCGAAATTCCGCTGTGGCAATGCGGAGATTTACCTGTTGGACACCCGGGGCCTGCGCGACATGCACGACATGAAAAATCCCGCCAAAGCGGGGCTTTACATGCTGGGCAAGAAGCAGCATGACTGGCTGCGATCGTCGATGGCGGCGAGCGACGCCGATTTCTTTTTCCTGGCGTCGAGCGTAAACCTGATGATTCCTCATATCGGTTCACCCGGTTCCAAGGATCCGATCGCGGGCAAAGACGATGCGTGGACCGCCTTTACGGCGGAACGCGAAGAGCTGATTCAATTCTGGGATTCGTTGAAGCGTCCAGTCATCATCATGACCGGCGATCTGCACAATAGCTGGGCCGTGAAGGTGACAGACACGGTGTGGGAGTTCGCCGCCGGTCCGCATAATTCCCAGAACCATCCGCTTGTGAGCGAGGGGAGCCGGCCCATCAACGGCAAGTTCGATTCCCGCGGACGGGAGTGCGACATTCGCTGGTCGTCGTTCATCCTGAATGACGTTCCGGGTAAGTTACGGCATTTCCCCATTTACGCGATTGCCCAGATCAACAACGTCTATCAGAACCCCGACTCCGAGGGCAAAGAGCGGTGGGTGGCCTATCCGCGCCCCCATCTGGTGATTCAATACTACGACGGTTTCAGCGGCGACCTGTTGTATGCCGAAGCGGTCCATCGGAAGTAGATGCTGGCCCGGATCGGTTGGGCAATTGCGGCATTCTGGATGGCGCGCTTCCTGCTTTGGGGCGCGCCAGGAGTTCTGCTCGACCCGATGGCGGGCGTCCGGTTCACGCAGTTCGGCATCGTGTCGATGAGCCCGGATCAGCACCCTTGGATCGGGCTGGTGCTGGCGGGGATCATGGGGCTGGTGCTGAAGGAGAAAGGGCCGGTGTTATGGATCGCAACCGGGCTCGCGCTTTGCGATCGCCTGGGGGGGCCGCGGGGATTCCAGCTGGATTGGATCCATGTGGCCGCGGTGTCCATTTTCGCGGCGGGCGCCCGGCGAGCGGAGATGGGCACGCTCCCACTTCTCTTCGGAGTACTCTTGCCGCAAATCGTTCTTCGCGAACTGTTCCGTTTTCGGCCCGGCTGGCAGCAACCGGCGCTCCTGTGTGCAATCGGGGCGGTATTGATCGCGCTGCTGGCCAGACAGCACCCGAAATGGCATCTGCCCACATGGCGTCCGTGGCCGGGTTTTGCGGTATCGGCCCTGCTGATTGGCATCACATTTGGCGGGAGCCAGTGGACGGAGGCGCGGGAGAAGGAGGCGAGAGCATCGGCGATGGCTTCGTTACCCAAGCCGGACCCGGCCGCGCCCTACGTGCTGGATTACTTCCACAAAGGCGTGAGCTATACGGCGGAAGGAATCTCCTACCAGTCGCCGCAGGCGCGGAACATGCTGGGCCAGCTCCCTCCGTTTGGTGTCAATGCCATTGCGCTGGTCCCCTATGGATTTTCTCCGCGCGGCGAAACGGCGATCCGAATCGCGGGGCGCAGCGATAGCTGGGAGAGCGAAGACGGGATGGAGATCCTGACCGCGGAGGCGCACCGGCTGGGAATGCGCGTCATGCTGAAGCCTCACGTGTGGCGATTGCAGGGGCGCACTCCGATCCCCGAGGCCGAAGCCAAACAGTGGCTGGCGGCCTACAAGCCGTTCATTGAACACTATGCCGCGTTCGCCGCGCGGATCCACGCCGATAGCTTCTGCATCGGCACCGAGTTGCGCGGACTTACACCACACGAAGGCGAATGGCGCGACATCATCGCGCGCGTCCGGGCCATCTATAAGGGCCCGCTCGTCTACGCCGCGAACCACGGGGAGGAGTTCGAAACGCTGCAGTTCTGGGACGCGCTGGACTACATCGGCATCGACAATTACTATCCTCTCGACGACGCCTATTCCGCCACGACGCTCGTTGGCAAGATCGAGGCGGTGCAAGCGAAATTCGACAAACCCGTCTTGTTCACCGAAGCCGGATTCGGCGCGCACCAGGGTTCGCACCGCGCGCCGTGGGAGGACGAAACCGATAAGCCGCTCGACCTGGCAGAACAGGCCCGTAGTTACGAGGGGCTATTGAACGCCGTCTACAGCAAGCCCTGGTTCCGCGGCGCGTATTGGTGGAAAGTGGGCACAAATGGCTATGGCGGACCGGACAACAACTCCATGACGCCATGGCGGAAGCCCGCCATGGACGTTGTGAAACGGTTTTACCTACTTCCGGTTCCTTAGCTCCAATTGGCCCTTGCGCGAACTATCGACGGACTGGCCGAGGATGCGCATTGACTCCTGCGGCGCGTGAAAGCCGGTGGAATTTTCGGCTTCGGCGAAGTCCAGGAAGAACTGCGCGCGGCGTTGATGTTCCCAGGTGGTTTTGAGCGCGGCGTCCGTCGCGCCGGCCTTGCGGGCCGCGGCCGTATCGTCGATCAATGCCATCAGCGCGTCCATCGCCACGTTGCGCATCTCCGTGAACCGTGTCTGGATCACCTCGACGCGGTCCTTCATTTCCTGTTCGCTGAAGTGGTGACAGCCCAGGCACGCGCGGTCGACGTTCAGCATCGGGCTCTGCACATGATGGTCGCTGATCTTCATGGCGCCGACTCGTTTGTAGGGCATGTGGCAATCGGCGCAGGAGACACCGGACTTCGCGTGGATCCCCTGGTTATACATCTCAAACTCCGGATGCTGCGCCTTCAGGACGGGCGCGCCGCTCTCCTTATGCGTGAAATCCTTGTGTCCCACCTCGTCATAATAGGCGAGCATATTGTCCACTTTCAGCCCCTTTTGCCAGGGAAACGTCAGCCGTTTATCCGGTCCTTTGAAGTAGTACTCGACGTGGCACTGCCCGCAGACATAGCTACGCATCTCCTGCGGCGTGGCCATCGTGTTGACGTCGTAGTTCGCTACGCCCTGGGAGGCCTTCAGCGCCTTCATTCCTTCCATGAACGCCGGGCGCGTAATGCGGAGCCGCATGGTGGACGGGTCGTGACAATCGATACACGAAACCGGATGTTTGGCCAGTTTTGACGCATCGGAATAGCTCATTTTGTTGATCTTTTCGAACCCGGCGGTCAGATCGCCATTGCCCTCTTTGCGGAAGGCCACGGCGAGCGAGGCGTGGCAATTCAAACACGTACCGGGCTGCTTGAAGTTCAGGACCCGTTCGGTGTATTTCTGATCGATCAACATGTAGGCATGACCGCGCTCTTCACGGAAATCGACCGAGAACGCATAGCCCGCCCATAGCTTCTTGAGCCGCGGGTCCTCCTGCAGCTTGCTTTGCGAAACGATCCCGCGCGGGTCGGCCTGCGTCGGCGAGTGCGACATCCCTTCCGAGCCACCATAGCGCGTACGCGACTGGTCGGCGGTCAGTTTATAGTCTGCGTAGTGCTGCGGAAAGTTACGGCCCCATACCTCCGGGTCGTCGGTATCCTCCGTCAACTCCGCCACTCGGAAAAACGGGTTCTTCGCCTCTTGTTTCCGCTCGAAAATGTTGACCAGTAGCCCCGCGCCAATGGCGGCGCCCACCGCCGCCAATCCCACCCAGACCCAAATCGATTTCACCATTGTCTTGTCTCCCTGCCCCTAGTGATGGCCAACTTCGCGGTGGCACGCCAGGCACGACTCGCTGGCCTGATGCCCCTGAATGGCCCGGATCGACGACGTGATATCGGCGTGGCAATGCAGGCATGCCTCTTCCGTGATCCGTCTGTTCCGGGCGTTAATCCGAATATTTTCCGGGAACCATCCCGTGGTGAAGGCCCAGGAATGGAAGAACCCGTTGATCGCCTTGGTGGAGTATTTGCCCACGAAGTCGTGCGGCGCATGGCAATCGTTGCAGACGGCGGCGCGCCGGTGGCTGGCCTTCATCCAGCCGCTATATTGGGACTCCATGATGTGGCAGTTGGCGCACGCCGCCGGGTCGTTGGTCAGGTAGGCCCCGCCCTTGGCGTAGGTGAAGGTAAAGATCCCCAACCCGATCGCCATTCCGCCCAACACGCCTGCTATGCGCTGCCAGTTCATTGTCGTGTTCCCATACTCGGACAAATCTCGGGCCCGGTCTGTGACACCAGTCACTGCGCGCAAAAATTGATCAAGCCATATATCGAATATGCACTGGCGCCCTCATATCCTACTCCTTCTCGCGGCCGCATACACCGTCCCGGCACAGGAGACCAAGTTCACCGAGTCCGTCCGGACACGCGTTGAAAACTGGAACTGGTTCGGCGATGACCCGGGCGGGGCCTATACGTTCTCCGGTTCCCTGCTCCGCCTCGGCATCATCCACCAGCACAAGAATCACGAGGTAACGGTGGAATTCGCGGCGCCGCTGTTGTTCGGACTGCCCGACGCCTCCGTCGCGTCCGCTCCGCGCGGTGCGCTCGGCGTTGGTGCGAACTACTTCACGGCCAACCACGCCAATACCGCGGCTGGCATGGTCTTCCTGAAACAAGGCTTCTACCGGTGGCGGCCCAACAAGAACACGGCACTGCGGCTGGGCCGGTTCGAGTTCCTGGATGGCAGCGAGGTGACACCAGCCGATCCGACACTGGCGGCGCTGAAGGCAGGCCGCATCCAACAGCGCTTGATCGGGCACTTCCTGTGGACGCACGTCGGCAGAAGCTTCGATGGCGCCCAGGTCATACACAAACAGGGCCAATGGACCACCAATGCCATGGCGATGGTTCCGACGCGCGGCGTGTTCCAGACCGACGGGTGGGGGTGGAATCGAACGGCGCTCTCCTACGCTTCCGCCACTCGCGCGACGGGACGGGAGAAGAGTCTGGGTGAAGTCCGCCTCTTCGGGATCTACTATCACGACTTCCGCCACGTCTTGAAGACGGACAATCGCGCGGCGGCGGCGCGGCAGGCCGATTTCGCCAATATCCGTATCGGCAGCTACGGCGGCCACTATCTGCACACCTGGAAAACATCGGGGGGCAATTTCGACCTGTTGCTCTGGGGCGTTCTGCAGTCGGGTGATTGGGGCCGGTTGGCCCACCGCGCCGGCGCCGGGAATCTCGAGGTCGGGTGGCAACTCCCCGTTGCCAAGCCGTTGAAACCATGGCTCCGCGCCGGCTACTATCGCGCCTCCGGGGACAAGAACCCCGCCGACGGCACCCACGGAACCTTCTTCCAAATCCTGCCTACCCCTCGCCCATACGCGCGGATGCCGTTCTACAACGGAATGAACAGCGACGACCGCTTCGCCATTTTTTCGCTCAAGCCACACACCCGCGTCACGCTCAATACCGAATTCCACCATCTGAATCTCGCTTCCGGGAACGATCTTTGGTATCAGGGCGGCGGCGTTTTCCAGCCGTGGTCTTTCGGCTACGTGGGCCGGCCGGCGAACGGGCACAGGCGACTGGCTAATTTTTATGACGTTGGCTGCGATGTAGCCATCGACAAAAACTGGTCGATCAGCGGCTACTACGGCTTCGCCGACGCCAGCAAAGCGATTCAGTCGATCTACCCCAAGCAATCCGGCGGCCATTTGGCGTACATCGAACTGAACTGGAAACTCTAACCTGCTATAATCAGAGGCAGTGCGTTCCAAACGCACGATTCTCAGGAACTA